>JAUILW010000313.1 GCA_030432795.1 Gammaproteobacteria bacterium | reverse complement strand
ACGACGCGGTATACGCTGAGCGGCTGGAGACAGGCTGGCGGCTGGTGGTGGCCATCGCCGATGTCGCGCACTACGTCAAAAAAGGCGGCGTGCTGGATGAAGAAGCACGGGAGCGGGGTAACTCCGTTTACCTGCCGAAGACCGTGGTGCCCATGCTCCCGGAAGCGCTGTCCAACGATCTGTGTTCGCTACGCCCTCGGGAGCCGCGTCTGGCCATGGTCTGCGAAATGCGCATCGATCGCCAGGGTCGGGTGCGCAGCCATACCTTTGCCAACGCCCTGATTCGTTCCTGGCAGCGCCTCACCTACACGGAAGTGGCGGGTTTCCTCGCCGGCGGTCCGCTCGACGTGGAGCCGGAAGTGGCGGCGTCGCTGCGGGAGTTGCATGACTGCTATGGCGCCCTGCGCCAGGCTCGCGAGGCACGGGGAGCGCTCGACTTCGACGCCCACGAGGCGGAACTCGAGTTCGAAGGTGGGCGGGTCAAAGCCATCGTGCCGGTGCAGCGCAACGATGCGCACAGGCTCATCGAAGAAGCGATGATCGCCGCCAACGTCTGCGCCGCACAGTTCCTGGAAGCGCACGATGTGACTGCGCTTTACCGGGCGCATGGGGGGCCAGATGTCACCGCGCAAGGCGCGCTGAAAAGCGCTTTCGCGATGGCGGGTGTGCGGTTGTCGGGCGGCTTCGATCCGTTGTCCGTGCAACGCGCGCTGGAACAGATTGCCGAGCGACCAGACGCCTGGGTTTTCCAGATGCTGGTGCTGCGCTCCATGCAGCAGGCGGTGTATCAGCCCGCGCACCAGGGTCACTTCGGCCTGGCGCTTGAGCACTACATGCACTTCACCTCGCCTATCCGTCGATATGCTGACCTCGTGGTGCACCGCGCCATCAAGTCCGTTCTGGCCGGCAAGAAGCCGCCCTACAGTCACGATGCGCTGGAGGCCACCGGCTCACATATCTCATTCACCGAGCGGCGAGCAGAGCAGGCCGAGTGGGCAGTGCAGGGATGGCTCAAGTGTGATTTCGTGGCTGACAAGGTGGGTGAAGTGCTGCCTGGCAAGATCGCCGGGGTGACGGAGTTTGGTCTGTTCGTGGAGCTCACCGGGTTCTACGTGCAGGGTCTGGTGCACATTTCTGAGCTCGGCGACGACTTCTACCGGTTTCAGCCCCAGAATCTGTCGCTGGTTGGCGAGCGCTCGGGCGAAGTGTTCCAGCTCGGTGACACGCTGGATGTGCGTATCCGCGAAGTGCGGCCGCCGCTCGGGCGCATAGACCTTGAGATCAATCGGGGCCCGCGTGCGGCTGGTGACGGCAAAGGGCGGGGCAAAGGTAAGGGCAAAAGCAAGGGCAAAGAGAAGCAGAGGCGGCGGCGATGAGCTACGCGCTCGGCTTTCATGCCGTGCGCCTGGCGCTCACCAGCCATCCCGAGCGGGTGCGCACCGTCTACTACGCCCGCGGCAGGCGTGATGCGCGGGTGCAGGAGATCATCGCTCTGGCCAAGGAGGCCGCAGTGCGCTTCGAGGCGGTGGACCGAAGCTGGCTCGATGGCCGGGTCGAAGGCAACCACCAGGGCGTGGCCGCACTCTGCCATGCGTTGTCGGTGGCGGATGAAACGGCGTTTGAGACGGAGTTCGCCGGATTGGCGTCGCCGCGCCTGCTGCTCGTGCTCGATGGGGTGTCCGACCCGCGCAACCTCGGTGCCTGTCTGCGCAGCGCCAACGCTGCCGGCGTGCAGGCGGTGCTCTGGCCCGAACGCAACAGCGCGCCGGTAAACGACCTGGCGTTGAAGACTGCCGCCGGCGGTGCCGAAGACCTGTTGCTGGTGCGCGTGAAGAATCTGGCGCGGCGCTTGAACTGGCTCAAGGATCAGGGCGTGTGGCTGGTGGGCGCCGACGAACGTGGCGAGACGGCCTGGTGCGATGTCGACCTCACCGGCGACGTGGCGCTGGTGATGGGCGGCGAGGGTAAAGGGCTGCGCCGCCTGACCCGAGAAGCCTGCGACACGGTGTGCAACATCCCCATGCAGGGCTCGGTGTCGAGCCTCAATGTTTCGGTGGCCACCGGCATATTGCTGTTTGAAGCGGTGCGGCAAAGAAAGTAAGCACTTACTTATCTTTAAGAAGCGGTCTCAGTAGCGGCTCCAGGCCGTTTACCTTGATCTCGTAGATCACCGCCAGGCGCTCACCGAGCTTGCCCGGCGGAAACCCCTGGTTTTTGAACCACACCACATAGGGCTCTGGCAGTTCCAGAAGCCGTTGGCCTTTAAATCGGCCGAACGGCATCTCCTGGTTTACCAACCGCACCAGCTCGTCGGCGGGCATGTCCTCTAGGATCGTCATCCGCCGCAGCATACCCGCCCTTGCATGCCGCTGCCGCCATCCCTAGAATCGCGCCTCCCTGAAACCTTGCTCCACGCGGCCACGAGTTGCTGCGGGGGCGCGAAGCGGCGCGGGCGCAGGCTCGAACCGCGGGCACACCGAAAGGAGTTGCGAATGCGACACTACGAAGTCGTGTTCCTGGTACACCCTGATCAGTCGGATCAGGTGCCGGGAATGGTCGAACGATACGTCGCGCTGATCGAGCGCGGAGAAGGCAAGGTGCATCGCACCGAGGACTGGGGGCGGCGTCAGCTCGCTTTCACCATTGCCAAGATTCATAAAGCCCACTACGTGATGATGAACATCGAGTGCGATCAGCCCACGCTCGAGGAGCTGGAAAGTTCGTTCCGCTTCAACGATGCGGTGATTCGCAATCTGGTCATCCGTCGGAAGGGCCCGCCCACTGGCGGCAACTCGAAGATCTACGAAGAAGAGCTTCGCGAGCAGGAGAAGGATCGTGAACGCGATCGCCGCCGAGAAGAAGAGCTGGCGGCCCGCCGTGCAGCCGCGGCGTCTCAGGATGACGACGTGGAAGCCGAAGCGCCTGCCACCGCCGAAGAAGGAGATGATGAATGAGCCGTTTTCGACGCAGACGTCATGGCGAGGTGAAAGCCAACCTCGATGAGGTGGACTACAAAGATCTCGATATGCTCAAGCAGTTCATCGGCGAGACCGGCAAGATCGTGCCGAGCCGTATCACCGGTACATCGCAGAAGTTTCAGCGTAAGGTCGCGGCAGAGGTCAAACGCGCCCGATACCTGGCGCTGCTGCCGTACTCTGACCAGCACAAGTAGCGGAGGCCCCTATGAACGTTATTCTGCTGGAACCTGTAGCAAACCTCGGCGGCCTCGGTGAAGAGGTGACGGTAAAAGCGGGCTACGCACGCAACTATCTGTTGCCGAAAGGTGTGGCTGTGCGTGCAAGCGATGAAAATCGCAAGGTGTTCGAAGAGCGCCGCGCGGATCTCGAACGCGCCGCCAACGACAAGCTGGCCATTGCCAACACCCGCGCAGCTGGACTGCAGGACGTGGTGGTGACGGTGCTTGCGCGCGTGGGCGAGGAAGGCAAGCTCTACGGCTCTGTCGGTACCCAGGAAGTTGCCGATGCACTCACGGCCCTCGGCCATGAAGTGCAGAAGTCCGAAGTGCGCATGCCGGAAGGCGTCATCCGCGTAGCTGGTGAGCACGAGGTGGACCTGCAGTTCCACACGGAAGTCACCGCCACGGTCAAAGTGATCGTCACTGCCGAGTAAGGTGTCTGCCCGCTGCGCTGAATATACGCAGCGGGCACTTTCCTACCGTTATCCACAGCTTGTTCTCTTGCGTTGCACCGCCGATCAGGCGACCCTGTGACGCCGCAACGTCATTGCCCAGATGTCTGAGTACGCAGCCTCGCCACCCATAGAGCTGGACACCGCACGATTAAAAGTGCCGCCGCACTCCATCGAGGCGGAGATGAGCGTGCTCGGCGGCCTCATGCTCAGCAATGAGCGCTGGTTCGAAGTAGCTGAGGTCGTGCAGCCGGGCGACTTCTACCGAACACAGCACCAGATCATATTCGAGGCGATGGCGGCGTTATCCGAGGACGATCAGCCGCTCGATGCTGTGACGGTATCGGAACGTTTGCAGTCAAAAGGCCAGCTGGAGCGCGCTGGTGGGCTGGCCTATCTCGGTGAAATCGTCGACAGCACGCCAGGTGCCAGCAACGTCGTGGCCTACGCGAAGATCGTGCGCGAACGTTCCACCCTGCGGCAGATGGTCGCTGCGGCGAACCGCATCGCCGACATGGCTTTCGTCACGGAAGGGCGTGACAGCGGTGAACTCCTGGATATGGCTGAGCAGGAGGTGTTTCGCATCTCCGAAGGGCGCCTGAAGGAAGGCGGACCAGAGGGCGTGAACGGGCTGCTGACCAGGGCTGTTGCCCGGGTTGAAGAGCTCTTCGCCACCAAGCAGCGTATCACCGGCCTATCCACCGGCTACACGGATCTGGACGATCGCACGGCAGGCCTGCAGAAGGGTGATCTCGTCATCGTCGCTGGTCGCCCCTCCATGGGCAAGACGTCGCTGTCCATGAACATTGCCGAGCATGCCGCTATGGAAAGCGGCAAGGCGGTGCTGGTATTCAGCATGGAGATGCCGGCAGAGCAGCTCATCATGCGTATGCTGG
>JAUILW010000312.1 GCA_030432795.1 Gammaproteobacteria bacterium | reverse complement strand
ACTGGCCGCGCGGCATGGCACGAACCAGGCCCTGGTTCGGCGACGGGCCGCGGGTCTGCTCGTTGGTCAGACCTTCCACGTCGGAGTACTGGCCATCGCGGGCGATAAACTCCGCGCGCACCCAGATCTCACCGAAGTCACGCTGCCAGGCGTACTCCGCCCACAGGTTGGCGGTGTACTCCGGCGACTTGGGAATCTCTTCGCCCTTCAGGCTGACAACGAAGCCGCCGGTGATTTCGGCGGTGGAGTTGCTCGTGATCTCCGTATCGAGCACACCGATGTTGGCACCGATGGTGAAGTTCTCAGATACCGCCGCCACGAGCTCCAGCTCCGCACCCCAGGCTTCAGCTTCGTCGATGTTGACGGTCTGCTCGAAGTTGGAGGACAGGTCGCCAGGCGTGAGGAAGCGGAACGCCTCGAGCTGCAGATCGCTCCAGTCGAGGTAGAACAGCGCAGCGTTCAAGCGTACGCGTCGGTCGGCAAACTCGCCTTTGAAGCCAATTTCGTAGTTCCACAGCGTCTCTTCGTCGAACGGTACGATGAACGGATCGTTGCCGGGCGTGTTGGTGTTGTTGCCAACGCTGCTGCCGCCAGCTTTGTAGCCCTTGGACACGGTACCGTACACGTTGATGGTGTCGCTCACGTTGTAGCGAATGCCCGCGCGCGGAGAGAAGTCGGTGAACGACTCATCTGCTGATGCTTCCGGTCGCGGGAAGTTGCCGAAGCTGCCGAAGAAGCCAGCCGATGGCGGCGGCGACGGCGGATTCATCGGCGCGATGCCGAATGACGTCACTTCGTTGGTGACATCGTCGCTCGTGTAACGGCCGCCAAAGACCAGATCCAACCGATCATTGATGCTCCAGGTCACGTCGCCGAACACTGCCAGCGATTCAACCTCGAAGTTCTTGTTGTTCAGCGCAAGGCCAAGGCCCGACGGGAACGGCGGCAGGAAGCCGATGCCGTTGATGGTGGCGGTCGGATCGCTGGAGGTAGCAACGTTGTTGCTCTGCTCCTGATCGTCCTGCGCGTACAGCACGCCGGCCACCCAGGAGACGTTGTCGGAAGTGCCTTCGAACCGCAGCTCCGTACTCCAGGAGCGGCCTTCGTAGAAGTTGGTGCGCACCAGCGCATCGACGCCGCCGATCAGATCGTTGTCGAACAGACGATCCTGCTCAGCGTCGATCAGGCCGGTGACCCACTTCATGGTCAGCGTGTCGGAGAACTCGTGCGTGAGGCTTGCGATCACTACAGTGCTCTGCAGCTCATTGCGCTCGTCGAGGTCGTGCGACAGCTCGTTACGGTTGCGCGGCCAGAAGCCGGTGCCCGGGTCGATCGCCGACTGGATACCCAGCGTATCCACCGTGTCTAGGTCCAACACGCCGGACGGTACGTTCTCATCGTGGCCCTGTTCTTCGTCCGAGTGGATGAGGGTCAGGTTCAGAGTGGTGCGGTCGGAAAGATCCGCGCGCGCCTTGATGCGGCCCATGAAGTAGGTGTGGCCGCTGTCCTGCTCGCCGAGCGGGTTGATGTTCTCTACGAGACCGGAACTGTCTTCGAGGAGGAACGTGCCGCGAATGGCGAACGTGTCGGATACCGGCAGGTTGACCGTTGCTGCAACCGAACCCATCTCACCGGCGTCGTCATAGGTCTCGCCGCCGATCTTGATGTTGCCTTCGAACTCGTCGGTGGGCGCCTTGGTCACCAGGTTGAGCGCACCGCCCAGGGAGTTGCGCCCGAAGAGCGTACCCTGCGGCCCGCGCAGCACTTCCACCCGCTCCATGTCGGGCAGGAACGGGTTGGCAACCTGGTTGGGCACGGAGGCCACGGAAAACTCGTCGAGGTAGATACCCACTGAGTTGATGAAGGCGTTTTCGCCCGACACCAGGTTGTTGACCCCGCGAATCGCCACACCCAGGCCACGCGAGCCGGACTGGCCGTCTTCGGTGAAGCTGACGTTGGGCGTGCGCGCCAGGTAGTCGACCGCACCGGTAATATTGGACTTCTCCAGGTCTGCACCGCTGAATGCCGTTACGGCAATGGGTACGTCCTGGATGTTCTGCTCACGGCGCTGCGCCGTTACCACAATCTCTTCCAGCATCGGTTCGGCAGCGAACGCGACGGGCAGAGGCTGTAGCACCGCCAGCAGCGCGGCGGCGCCTGCCAGGGTTGATCTCGTCATCTGTGAATCCCCTTAGTCTATGTTTTCAGCGAGAGTGTTATTCGGCGGGTATACAACGCTCCGCTCCCCTCGCCACTTTTTTAGTTTATGCCTAAACTAAATGCTCTTGCAACGCGCGCAGATAAGACTCGCGCTGACGTTCGTTCAGCACGCCGAGCCTCTCCAGCACGGCCTGCGCCTGCTCTCCAACAGGCTGCAGGAACGGCGGATTATCCTCGCTCAGCACCCGTCGCACCACTGCCACAAGCTCCTGCGGATTCGCCGTCGGACGATCGACCGTTCCCTGATAGAGAAACCGGTATGCGCTCGCCTCGGGTGCCTGTTGCTCGAGCCCATCCGTCAGGCCGGTTGCGTATGCGCCGGGCACGAGGCTACACACGTGAATGCCAAACCGTTCCACCTCGTAGCGCAGCGCTTCGGAGGCGCGGTGCAGCGCCGCCTTGCTCGCGGCGTATACCGAGTCTCCCGCAAGCCCGGCGAAGGCAGACAGCGATGTGACGTTAAGCACCTTGCCAAACCCTTGCGCTCGCATATGCGGCAGCGCCGCCGCGGACAGACGCAACGGCGCGTGCAGATTCACCTGCAGCACGTCTCTGAGTTGATCGGCACTGTCCTCCAGCGCGCGCCGCAGGCCGAGACCGGCATTGTTGATCACGACGTCGAATGGGCCATGGCGCTGCACGAGCAATTCCGGGTCTTCCGCCAGGAGATCGAGCGTTGCGACCGCCACGCCCGTCAACCCGACAGCCTGGGACTGCCGCCGCACATGGGCGGTCACGAAGTGCCCATCGTCGCGCAGCGCCGGCGCCAACACCCGACCAAATCCTGAGCCGCAACCCGTCACAAGAATGGACAGCTTCCGCATCAGTTGAGTGCTCCGAATCAATTAGTTTAGACTTAAACATAATGTTCCGGCTGCCGCCAGACAGCAACGCGGCAGCGTCGGCAAACACTAAGGGGGACACTTGACCACACTCAGCGGCGGCGCCGCCATCGTGCAATCTCTGCTCGCCAACGGCACAGACACCGTGTTCGGGCTGCCGGGCGGGCAGCTCTACCATCTGTACGACGCCTACCGCGAAGTGTCGGATCAGTTGCGCGTGATCACCTCCCGCCACGAGCAGGGGGCCGCCTACATGGCGTTCGGCTATGCGTCCGTGACCGGGCGCGTCGGCACCTATTCCGTGGTGCCTGGGCCGGGCCTTCTGAACACGACCGCCGCACTCCTCACCGCCTACGGGTGCAACGCGCCAGTGCTCTGCGTATCGGGCCAGATCCCGTCCACCGGTCTCGGCGTTGGCGCCGGGTATCTGCACGAGCTGCCAGGTCAACTCGAGATGATCGGTCACGTCACCAAGCACGCGGAGCGCATCGACCGGCCGCAGGACGCGCCCGCCGCCATCAACCGGGCATTCACAGCGCTTACGTCGGGCCGCCCGCGGCCGGTGGAAGTGGAGATGTGCATGGACGTGATGGAGCAGACCGCCGATGTGGCCCTGCTGCCAGCCGCCATCAGCGAAGCACCACCCGCCCTGGACGACGACGCCATCGAAGCCGCCGCCCGGTTGCTGGGCAACGCGAAGAAACCGCTCATCATCGTCGGCGGCGGCGCCCGCCACGCGGGAGATGCACTACTCGCCCTAGCCGACATGTTACAGGCTCCCGTGGGCGCCTTCCGCCAGGGCCGGGGCATCATCAGTGACCGGCACTACCTGAGCCACACCTATCCTGCAGCCAACCGTCTCTGGGCAGACGCGGACGCGGTGCTGGCCGTGGGCACCCGATTGAAGTACCCGCTCATGTACTGGGGCACCCAGGATCTGCCGATCGTACGGGTCGATATCGACGCCGAGGAGATCACACGGCTGCACACGCCGACCGTGGGCATTCACGGCGACGCCCGCCAGGCGCTCGAAGCCCTGGCCGACGCCGTGCCGCGCCACAACCGGAGCAGGGATTCTCGCGAGGCAGAGTTGCTTCGGCTCAAGGCCGGGCTCAGTAGTGAGTTCGCTCAGGTACAACCACAGTTCGATTATCTGCAGGTCATCCGCGACGAGTTGCCCGACGACGGCGTCTTCGTTGACGAGATCACCCAGACCGGCTTCGCCAGCTGGTTCGCGATGCCCATCTACGCGCCGCGCACGCTCATCACCAGCGGCTACCAGGGCACCCTGGGCTACGGCTACGCCACCGCTGTAGGCGTCAAAGCCGCGTGCCCCAACCGCAAGGTGGTGCAGATCAGTGGCGACGGCGGACTGCTGTTCAACGTGCAGGAGATGGCAACCGCAGTAGCCAACCACCTGGACCTGGTGACCATCGTCTTCGTGGATGGACGCTTCGGTAACGTGCACCGAGATCAGCAACGTCACT
>JAUILW010000311.1 GCA_030432795.1 Gammaproteobacteria bacterium | reverse complement strand
GCCGGCTACCAGGAAGATTACTCGCCCCGCAGCGCCGTAGACGACATGTTGCAGATGCAGCGGCTGGAAGCTTCGGGCACCCTCGTCACGCATCTGTTCCGGCATCCGGAAGATCCGGAGGAGTGGCTGCGCCTGAAGGTGTTCCATAGCAACGTGCCGCTTCCGCTCTCCGATGTGATCCCGGCGCTGGAGAACATGGGGCTGCGGGTGCTCGGTGAAACACCGCATGTGGTGAGCCGCGAGGATGGCACACGGGTGAGCATTCAGGACTTTCAGCTGCGCTCGGCGCAAGCCCTGGATCTGACGAAAGTGGCGGGCCTGTTCGAAGAGAGCTTTGCGCAGATCTGGCACGACCGGGTGGAGAACGACCGGTTCAACCAGCTGACCTTCTCACCTGGTTTGAGCTGGCGGCAGGTTGAGGTGCTGAGGGCCTACGCGCGCTATAACAAGCAACTCCGGTTCGGCTTCAGCCTCGATTACATGGCCGATGTGCTTGTGGCGCATCCGCAGGCGGCTGAGCTTCTGATGGCGCTGTTTGAAGCCCGCTTCACGCTCGACACGGCAGCCGGCGTCGACATGCAGGAGATAGAGGCTCGACTCGCGGGCTACTTCGAATCTGTAGCGCTGCTCAACGAAGACCGGATTCTGCGTCGCTTCCTGGATCTCGTGCGCGCCACGGTGCGCACCAACTACTACCAGAAGGACCGAGGCGCGCTGGCGTTCAAGCTGCTGCCGCGACAGGTTGCCGGGTTGCCGCGCCCAGTGCCTGCCTTCGAGATCTTCGTATGCAGCGCGCAGATGGAGGGCGTGCATCTGCGCAGCGGTGCGATCGCCAGAGGCGGCCTGCGCTGGTCGGATCGCCTCGAGGACTACCGTACGGAAGTGCTCGGCCTTGTGAAGGCGCAGACGGTGAAGAACGCCGTCATCGTGCCCATGGGGGCCAAAGGCGGCTTTGTCGTCAAACGATCCACAACGGGCGATCGCTTTGCGGACGGTGTGAACGCCTATGAGACGTTTATCGGCGGCCTGCTCAGCGTCACGGACAACCTGAAGCAGGGTGAGCTGGTTACCCCGGCGCAGGTACGCACGCTCGACCCGCCGGATCCTTATCTGGTGGTTGCAGCTGACAAGGGTACGGCCACATTTTCCGACAAAGCCAACGCCATTGCCGAACGCCACGGCTTCTGGCTGGGCGATGCGTTCGCCTCCGGCGGCAGCTTTGGCTACGATCACAAGAAGATGGGCATCACGGCGCGCGGTGCATGGATCTCCGTGCAGCGGCATTTCGCCGAGCGTGGTGTGGATGTGCAGACCCAGCCGGTGACGGTGCTTGGTATCGGCGACATGGCCGGAGATGTGTTCGGCAATGGCATGCTGCTTTCCGAGGCCATCAAGCTGGTAGCTGCGTTCAATCACCGCCATATCTTCATCGATCCCAACCCTGATCCCGCGGCGAGCTTTGCCGAGCGGCGGCGCCTGTTCGATCAGCCGGGCAGCGCGTGGAGTGATTACGATGCGTCGTTGATCTCGCAGGGCGGCGGCGTGTTCGAGCGCAGCGCCAAGCGCATCGTCATCACGCCGCAGATGCGCGCCTGCTTTGACATCGACGCGGACGCGCTGGCGCCCGATGAGCTGATCCATGCCTTACTCAAGTCTCCGGTTGGGCTCATCTGGAACGGCGGCATCGGCACCTACGTCAAGGCAAGCCATGAGACGGACGACTTCGTTGGCGATCGCGCGAATGACAGCGTGCGGGTAACCGCGGCGCAGCTGCGGTGTCAGGTGTTCGGAGAGGGCGGTAACCTTGGCCTCACGCAGGCCGCGCGCATCGAGTTCGGCCGTCTGGGCGGTGGCGTAAACACCGACTTCATCGACAACTCTGCCGGTGTGGACTGCTCCGACCACGAAGTGAATGTGAAGATTCTGCTGGGTGAGCTGGTTGCCGCGGGTGAGCTCACCACGAAACACCGAAACGTGCTGCTCGAAGAGATGACGGACGAAGTCGCTGAGCTCGTGCTCAACAACAACCGGCGGCAGGCGCTGTGCTTGAGCTTTGTTTCGCGGCACACGCGTGGCCGGCACGCAGAGTACCGCCGCGTGCTCGATCGCTTCGAGCGGGACATGGCGCTCGACCGCGAGCTGGAAGCATTGCCCACCGATGAAGTGCTGGCAGAACGCTTCGCGCAGGGCGGCGAGCTGGCGCGTCCGGAGCTTGCGGTGCTGCTCGCCTACTCGAAGATGCAGATCAAGCAGCGCCTCGCGGGCACACGGTTGCTTGGTGATGCGCACACTCGGTTCCTGCTGGAGAGCGCCTTTCCGCGGCAGATCGTCGAGCGCTATCCGCAAGCGCTGGAACAACACCGGCTGGCCAACGAGATTTGCGCGACACAGATCGCCAACGATCTGGTGCATCACGTCGGTGTGAGCTTTGTGGTGCACATGAGTGAGCTTGTGGGCGGCACCGTGGAGGAGATCGTTCGTTCTTATCTGATCGCCGCCGCAACACTGGACATCCGAGCCCAGTGGCGACAGGTGGAAGCCTTGCAGGTAGACGAAGACACGCGCCTCGACATGTTGCTGGAGCTGGTTCGGCTCACGCGCAGAACCGCGCGCTGGTTTCTGCGTCATCGCCGCACCCAGACCGACGTGAATGCTGTGGTGGAAGAGTTTCGCCCGGCGGTTGCCGCACTTGCCGTCTCGCGGGCGCAGTACATGGACGCCGACACCGGTCGGCGCTGGCGCGAGCAGGCACAGGCCTGGCAGGCGGCTGGTGTGCCGCAGGATCTGGCCGAGCGGATCGCCAACGCGGGCGAGTTTGGTGCGGCCCTGCCGTTGGTGCACGCAGCCCGGGAGCGACAGCTTGACGTTCAGGCGCTGGCCACACGCTTTACCGAACTTGGTGAACAGTTGAGCCTCGGTTGGCTGACCACGTTGCTGTCAGGTCTGCCGACGCAAAGCCACTGGCAATCCATGGAGCGCGACTCAGTGCTCGACGAAGTTACCACCCACCAGGGGCTGCTCGCCGCGCATACGCTGGCCAGCCACGACTGCCTCGCGGATTGGCTGGCGGAGCACCAGGCCTTCGAGGCTGGCTGGATGCAGATGATCGACGACGTCCGCCACGGCGGCGCCGCGGATTTTTCCATGTACGCAATGACATGCCGTAAACTGACGGATCTGTGTAGAACGTTGGGGTAGGGAGCGTATGCAGCTCGAAGATCGCGTAGCGGTGGTGACGGGCGCTGGGTCTGGTATCGGCCGGGCGTTGGCGCAAAGGTTGGCTGCTGCTGGCGTGCGGCATGTGGTGTGTACCGATCTCAATGGTGACAACGCTGCCGAAACCGCGCGAATGATCGGTGCGCGCGCCAGTGCCATGCCGCTCGACGTGGCGGATGAAGCGGCCATTGAAGCGCTCATCGATGCAGTCGAGGCGGAACACGGCGGAATCGATCTGTTCGTCTCAAACGCAGGCTACGGCCAGCGCGGCGGCCTCGATCTCAGCACGGAAGCCTGGCAGCGCATGATGAACGTACACTGCTGGTCGCATCTGGCGGTGGCTCGCGTGCTGGTGCCGCGCATGACTGCGCGCGGCGGCGGGTACCTTCTGAACACGGCCTCGGCAGCCGGGCTGCTCACACAGATCGATTCCGGCCCCTACGCGGTTTCCAAGCATGCGGCCGTGGCGTTGGCTGAGTGGCTCGCCATCAACTACTACGACGACGGTCTGCGCGTATCGGTGCTGTGTCCCCAAGCGGTGCGTACCGCCATTCTCGGCGAAAGCGTGAAGGATGCCTCCACGCGACAGGCCGCTGGCGACGGAATTCTCGAGCCGGAAGTGGTAGCCGACGCGTGCCTTGCTGCCATCGAAGAGGAGCGTTTCCTGGTGCTGCCGCACGAAGAGGTTGCCACCTATTTCCAGCGCAAGGCTGGCGACTACGATCGCTGGCTTTCAGGCATGCGCCGGTTCAAGGCACGTCTTGCAGGTGGCTAGCGCCCGTTAAAGGTCGGCGGACGCTTCTCCACGAACGCCTGCGCCGCCGCTGCATGATCCTCGGTCATCATGGAGCGCACCATGTGCTCGGCTTCCATGTCGAATACCTGTGACAGGCTCGCTTCGTCCGCCGCGTTCAGGTTGCGCTTCATGTAACCAACCGCGACCGTTGCCAGGCCAGCGAGCCGCGTAGCCAGCTCTGCTGCCGCATCCTCGAGTTCAGCCCGCGGAACGGCGTGATTCACCAGCCCCAACTCAGCAGCCTGCGCGCCGGTGATTACGTCCGATAGAAAGTAGAGCTCGCGTGCCTTCGCGGCTCCCACCAGCCGGGGAAGGAAGTAAGAGCCGCCATAGTCTCCAGACGCGCCGATCTTGCCGAACGCGGTGGTGATCTTCGCTTCGTTCGCGGCAATGCGCAGATCGCATGCCAAAGCAAGGCTGAGACCAGCGCCTGCGGCGGCGCCGGGGATGACGGCGAGCGTGGGCTTCGGCATTTCGTGCAGGAGTCTTGAGGTCTCCATGCCTGAGCGCAGGCCGTGGACACGCTGTTCGATGCTGACCGACGG
>JAUILW010000310.1 GCA_030432795.1 Gammaproteobacteria bacterium | reverse complement strand
GGCTCGATGGGCACGACTTCCCCGTCCCGGCGCAGTTCCTGCCGTTCCGCGTCCAGCACAAATGGGTCGAACAGGTATCGCATCGTCCGCGTGAAACCGGTCTGCAGCAAATCTGCAGCTAATGATCACGGAATGTCCATTTGCCCTGCAAGCGTCCCTGCCTGCGGATCGTCAGGATGTACACATCGCATGCAGGGCATGCACTTACACAGGATCGGGACATGACGGCACAGCAACCACACCAGGACATCGGCACGCTGCAACTTAGCGAAATCAAAACCAGACAACAGGCGGTATGGTCCTCAGGAGACTACGCCCAGGTAGGTACTACCCTGCAGATCGTCGGCGAGAACCTTGCCGAAGCGCTGGCCCTGCGGGCTGGAGAGCGGGTGCTGGACGTGGCGGCCGGCAACGGCAATTTCTCGCTCGCCGCCGCCAGACGCTCTACGACGGTGACGTCCACCGACTTCGTCTCCGCGCTGCTCGACAAAGGGCGGGAACGGGCGCGCGCCGACGGGCTGCAGATGCACTTCGAGGTGGCAGATGCCGAGGCGCTGCCCTTTGCAGACGGCGCTTTCGACTGCGTGGGCTCCGTATTCGGCGCCATGTTTACCCCCGATCACGCCCGCTGCGCAGCTGAACTGCTGCGCGTGTGCCGCCCGGGTGGCCGCGTTGGCATGGCCAACTGGACACCGGAGGGGTTCGTGGGCCGCATCTTCCAGGTCGTCAGCCGCCATCTGCCGAGCCCGCTGGCCCCGCCATCCGCCTGGGGGACCGTTAAGCATCTGGAGGAGCTCTTTGGCCAATGCACCGAACTGGCCGTGCAAACGCGCGCGTTCAACTTCGTTTTCCCCTCTGCGGCTGCATGGCTTGCGCACTTCAGAAACGTCTACGGGCCGATACGCAACGCGTTCATCCAGGCGGACGACGCAATAGCCACGATGCTGGAGGAGGAGCTCCTGGCGTTGGCAGAAAGCCTCAACATCGCAGACGACGCAACGATGGTCGTGCCAGGTGAGTACCTCGAAGTGGTCGTTCGCAAATAACCGCAGAAACGAGCTGGAGAAGACGCATGTTCGCTACCTTCAAACTGGATTCGGTGGATCGACTGGCACTCGGATTCCTCATCGTCGGATCAGCCCTGTTCCTCGCGGGGCTTCTCGTCGACACGCGCACGATGGGTGATTTGCTGCAGACGCTGGTGGATGAATGGACACCAGGGTTTGTCATCGACGGACTGCTGCTCCTCACCGTCAACCGTATCATCCGCGACAACGAGCGCAGGAGCGTGCTCGCCCAGGTAGGGTCGTTGAGCAACGACTTCGCTCTGGATGCCGTGCGCAGGGTACGCCAGGAAGGCTGGCTCAATGACGGCTCTCTGCGCGACGCACGGCTGCGCAAAGCCTCATTGAGCAACGCCGATCTGAGTGGCGGCTGCCTTGCGCAGGTAGATCTGCGCTACTCGGATCTGCGCGGTGCGAAGCTTGCCTATACCGATTTGCGCGGCGCAGACCTGACCGGCTGCAACTTGCACGATGCCGATCTGCGGTGGGCTGATCTACGCGGTGCGTGCCTGCGCTGGAGCAACCTGATGGGCGCGCAGTTAGAGCATGCCCTGCTCGAAGGCGCTGACCTCGCGTTCGCAAGCATGGATGCGGACAACACCGGCTATGCGCCGACGCAGGGTGTCGTTACCGGCAGCCATGTATGTGCCGCCCAGGCGGCGTTGCTGCAGAGCACATTCAAGCGCATCGAACGGTCTGGTGAAGTGGTCATCGAGCAGTTCTACGCGCATCTCTTTGCCGCCAGACCGGAACTGGAGAAGATGTTTTCCGGCTCCCGCAAGCGCCAGAGCCAGAAGTTTCTCTCGAGCCTGAAGGTCATCATCAGCGCCTTAGGCCAGCCGGAGCGCAGCATAGAAGTGCTGGAACAGCTCGGACGGCTGCACGCCGGATACGGCGTGCAGCGCGCCCACTACGAACTGGCGGGCAGGGTACTTCTAGAAACCCTCCAGAGTTTCTTCGGCGAGGAGTTCACCGCTGAGCTGGAAGCCGCCTGGCGCAATGCGTTCGTGCTGATCTCGAGCGTCATGTTGCACAGCAGCGACGAGCAGGCGGCATCCTGATGCTCAACCGTTGCCGTCCGGTTCGCCATCTGGCACCGCCAGCTCGCTGACCATGGTGAGCACGTCGTAGCTTGCGCACACGTTGCCATCCTGATCAGTGATCTCGGTGTCCCAGGCCACCTCGCCGTAGCCACGTCCTGCACGCAGCGACTTGGACTTACAGGTGAGGCGCACCTTGATACGGGTCCCGGGCTTCACGAGTTTGGTGAAACGCAGGCCGTCGATCCCGTAGTTGGCGAGCACGGGACCGTAGGGCGGATCAACGAACAGACCAGCGGCCGCCGACACCAGGAAGTAGCCGTGCGCCACCCGTCCGCCAAACAACGGGTTGCGCCGCGCGGCTTCTTCATCCATGTGCGCATAGAAGATGTCGCCGGTGAGGTGCGCAAACGCTTCGATGTCTTCCAGCGTCACCTCGCGCTCCGCGGAACGGAACGTGGCGCCCGTTTCGAGCTCGTGGAACGGTATACGAAACGGATGCACGTCGGGCTCGATGGTCTTCGCGCCCCGCACCCAGCGGCCGGTTACCGCGGCGAGCACGTCCGGGGTACCTTGCACCGCCGTGCGCTGCATGTAGTGATAGATGCCGCGCACGCCACCGAGCTCCTCACCGTCGCCGGCGCGGCCGGGGCCGCCGTGCACGAGTACCGGTAGTGGTGAGCCGTGGCCTGTGGAGCTTTTCGCCGTGTGACGATTGGCGATGAGCAGCCGACCATGGTAGGAGGCGATGTCGCCGACAATGCCGCCGACGAAGGCTTCATCGGCGCTGAACACCGAGCCCACCAGCGCGCCATCGCCCGCACGGACGATGTCCACCAACTCATCATGTGATGCGTAGGCGATGATCGTGCACACGGGACCGAACGCTTCTGTAGCGTGAACCACTTCCGCCAGCGCATCGCGTGCGCGCAGCAGGGTCGGGCCAACGAAAGCACCACCCTGCGGGGCGTCGATGAGATCAGCGCACGCACGGCCGTCCAGCAGCACGTCGCAGACCTGCGCCAGACGGTCGATGGCTTCCACCACGGAGGCAGCTTGCGCGGCGGTAACCAGCGGCCCCATCTGCACCGCTTCGCTGCGTGGGTTGCCCACGCGTATCTGCGCGAGTGCTGCGGTCAACGCCTGCGCCAGATCGTCAGCGCATGCACCGGGCACCAGCACCCGGCGGATAGCGGTGCACTTCTGTCCTGCCTTTGTGCGTATCTCGTTCGTCACCTCCTGCACGAAGAGATCGAACTCAGGCGTGCCGGGCACGGCGTCCGGACCGAGAATGGTGCAATTCACCGAGTCGGTCTCCGCCGTCACCCGCGGGTTGCATGCCACCACCCGAGGATGCGTGCGAATGCGTTGCGCGGTCGCTGACGAGCCGGTAAACGCGATGACATCCTGGCTGCACACATGATCGAGCACGTCGTGGGCAGGGCCTGCAAGCAGCTGCAACGCCCCATCCGGCAGCAACCCCGCATCGATCATCAGGCGCACGGCGCGCTCGGTGAGAAAGGCGGTCTGCGCTGCCGCCTTGACGATCACCGGCATGCCGGCGACGAAGGCCGGGGCGAACTTCTCGAGCATGCCCCACACCGGAAAGTTGAAGGCATTGATCTGCACCGCCACGCCCAGACGTGGCGTGTAGATGTGCTGAGCAACGAAGCTGCCATCGCGACTCAACGTTTCAACGCCACCGTCCACCGCCACGCGCGCGTTCGGCATCTCGTTGGTGCCGCGGCTGGCGTAGCTGAAGAGCGTGCCTAAGCCGCCGTCGATGTCGATCCAACTGTCCGCTCGGGTGGCACCTGTGTGGAAGGACGCCTCATACAACGCTTCTTTATGCTCACCCAGCGCCGCTCCCAGATCCTTGAGGATCTTCGCGCGCTCATGGAACGTCATCTTCGCAAGGTTGGCGCAGCCGACGTCGCGCGCATGTGCGAAGGCCTCGGCCACATCCAGGCCTTGCGTACTGGTCAGTGCCATCACCTCGCCGGTGGTTGGGTCCTGCCACGCCGTACCGGCGCCAGCACCGAACACCCAGCGTCCGGCCAGATAGCTCTCTACCTTCATGATTTCCCCTTTCATCGAATCGATTTTCGTCAGGTGACGTTGAAGTCCACCACCACACGGTTGCTGATGGGATGTGCCTGGCAGGTGAGCACGTAGCCGGCGGCTACCTCTTCTGCCGACAGCGCGTGGTTCAGATCCATATCCACCTCGCCTTCGAGTACCCGTGCCTTGCAGGTGGCGCACACGCCACCTTTGCAGGAGTACGGCAGGTCGAGGCCGGCATCGATGGCGCCGTCGAGGATGTTTTCGCCGTCGGCCGTGAGCTCGAACGCCACTTCACGGCCGCTGGCGCGCACCCGCACCTCGGTGGTGAGCCCCGCGTACTGCCGCGCGCGTTCCTCATGCTTCTCGATGGCCTTGCGCGCATCTTCCGCAGAGGCGAAGA
>JAUILW010000007.1 GCA_030432795.1 Gammaproteobacteria bacterium | reverse complement strand
CACGATCGGGCGTTTCTCGACGCGGTGACCAACCGGACGGTGTTTCTCTCCGAAGGCCGAGCGCGCAAGTTCGAGCTCTCCTATACCCCGGCTCGGGAGGCGCTGGAAGCGCAGAACGCGGCCGCCGCGCAGGCCCGCGAAACCGAGGAGCGCCAGATCGCGCAGCTGCGGGACAGCGCTCGGCAGCTTGCGCAGTGGGCGAAGAACTACGACAACGAGAAGTTCGCCCGCCGCGCGCGCAGCATGGAACGGCGGGTGGAACGCCTGGAGGAGGATAAAACCCACGTGCCCGCTGACTCGCCACTGGCGCTGGGATTATCGCTGGGCGCGAGCAAAGCCCGCCAGGCGTTGGCACTGGAAGCGCTCGACGTTGCGGTGCCGGGCAGGCGGCTGTTCCGCATCGACGATCTGGTGATCCGCCCCGGCGAACGGGTTGCACTGCTCGGTGCCAACGGTGTTGGTAAGAGCACGCTGATCCGCATGCTGGTGGCTGCGGTCGGTGAGGAAGATGTGCACATCCGCTTCAACCCGCAGACCGCGCTGGGTTACTACGATCAGGAGCTGGACGAAGCGAAGGGTGCGCAGTCGATGTTCGAGTTCGTGCTGCGACGCGTGGAGCAGGGTGAGCAGGCGGTGCGCCGCCACCTGGTGCACGCGGGCTTCTCCTACGCCGACCAGGAGAAACGCATCGATGACCTCAGCGGCGGCGAAAGAGCACGGGTACTGTTCGTGGTGCTGTCCATGCGCTCGCCGAATTTTCTGATTCTCGACGAGCCCACCAACCACATCGACATCGACGGCAAGGAGCAGCTCGAACAGACACTACTGGCGTCATCGGCAACGCTGCTCGTGACATCCCATGACCGGCGCTTTCTCGAAACCGTGACCCAGCGTTACCTGCTCATCCACGATGGACAGATCGAGGAGATCGGCGCGCTGGAACCATACTTCGCCGCTCAGAGTGCGGCGGGCGCGGTACCCGGCGATCACCGCCTCATGCGCGCATCGACGGATGCGCCCGGCGCGGCGACGGTGGATCCCCTGGCGCGCATCGTCGAGCTGGAAGGGCTGCTGGAGGCAGATCTGGCGCGCCGGCCGAAGTTTCAGAAACCGGCGCTACAGGCTGCCTGGCGTGCAGAGATCGATGCGCTCTACGACCGCCTGGAGTAGCGCCTCACCGGGGCTGCGCTTTCACGCGCGCCGCTTTCTCGTACAATGGCGCGCCGCCGAAGGGCTAAGCCGTACAGAACCGTGAGTAGAGTCGAAGATTTTCAGGACCCGTATCTCGGGCGCACATGGGGCGAGCTGGGCGCGCGTGTACAGGTAACGGGGCGAGACGTGCGGGTTGCGTTGGGCTACCCCGCCGAGGGCATGGTGGACGAACTGCGCGGCCGTCTGGCTGATTTTCTGGGCGCAGAGGTGTCGCTCGAGGTGCAGTTCGCGCCGCCGGAAGGCCGCGGGTTTGCGCAAGTACGGCACATCGTTGCCGTCGCGTCCGCCAAGGGCGGCGTCGGCAAGTCCACCACCGCGGTCAACCTGGCGCTTGCGCTCAGCGCGGAAGGGGCGCGGGTCGGCATGCTGGACGCGGATATCTACGGGCCGAGCCAGGGCATGATGCTCGGGGTCGACGAGGACCGGCGTCCGGAAGTGCGCGACGAGCGGGTCATCGAGCCGATCAAGGCGCACGGCCTGAAGACCATGTCGATGAGTTATATGGTGACCGAGCGCACCCCCATGGTCTGGCGGGGACCGATGGCATCCGGGGCGCTGCAGCAGATGCTGACGCAGACGGATTGGGGCGGGCTCGACTATCTGGTGGTGGATATGCCCCCGGGCACGGGCGACATTCAGCTCACGCTGTCGCAGCGGGCGCCGGTTTCCGGTGCGGTGATCGTCACCACACCGCAGGACATCGCGCTGCTCGACGCGCGCAAAGGCATCGAGATGTTCCGCAAGGTGGATATCCCGGTGCTCGGCGTGGTGGAGAACATGAGCTTCCACGTGTGTGCATCGTGCGGGGAGCGATCGCATCTTTTCGGCGAGGGCGGTGGACGTCGCATCGCTGACGAGCTCGGCGTGCCGTTGCTCGCGGAGTTGCCGCTGGATCTCAATATTCGCGTGCAGGCCGACAGCGGCCGGCCCACGGTCGCCGTCGACCCGAAAGGTGAAATTGCGGCGTTGTACCGGAATGCTGCACGGCACCTGGCGGCACGCATCTGGGAGCAGAACGCCGCGGCTCCCGTCATACGGATGACGGACTGATGACCATCAAATCAGACAAGTGGATTCGCGCTGCCGCCGCCGGTGGCATGATCGAGCCGTTCGAGCCTGGCCAGGTGCGCATGCGCGATGGTGACAAGATCATCAGCTTCGGCACCTCGAGCTACGGCTACGATGTGCGCTGCGCGCCGCAGTTCAAGATCTTCACCAACGTGCATTCGGCGACCGTGGATCCGAAGGCGTTCGACGAGCGCAGCTTCGTGGATATAGAGGGAGATCAGTGCATCATCCCGCCGAACTCCTTCGCCCTTGCCAGCACGGTGGAGTACTTCCGCATCCCGGAAGATGTGCTGGTAATCTGCGTGGGCAAGTCCACGTACGCCCGCTGCGGCATCATCGTCAACGTCACGCCGCTGGAACCCGAGTGGGAAGGGCACGTGACGCTGGAGTTCTCCAACACCACAAACCTTCCGGCGAAGATCTATGCCAACGAGGGCGTAGCACAGATGCTGTTCTTCCAGTCGGACGAACGCTGCGAAGTCTCGTACAAAGATCGCGGGGGTAAGTATCAGGGCCAGCGGGGCGTGACGTTGCCGCGTTCGTGAAGGGGCGACGACAGCTTCGGTCGCCCTCGCCAGTTACGTGATCAGAATCTGACGTGCGGCCACACTTGTGCCTTCCGGTCGCACCACGCGGCCGATCTGCACCGCCCGTTCGCCGCTGGCGTTCAGCGCCTCGATGGCGCCGGCAGCGTCCGCCTGTGCCACACACAGGATGAAGCCGATGCCGCAATTGAACGTGGCAAGCATCTCCCGCTCCTCCACGTTGCCCGCCTGCTGCAGCCAGGAGAACACCGCCGGACGCGGCCAGGCATCGGTGTCGATCAGCGCTGCCAGGTCACTGTTGCGGAACATGCGGGGCACGTTTTCGAAGAAACCGCCGCCGGTGACGTGCACCATGCCGTGCACGCGCGTGTGCTCGAGCAGGCCGCGTACGGAGCGCACGTAGATGCGCGTGGGTTCCAGGAGCGCATCGGCCATGTCACCGGCACCGCCCTGCATGTCCAGAATACGGCGGATCAGCGAGTAACCGTTGGAGTGCGGGCCGGAGCTCGCGAGGCCAATGAGGGCATCCCCCTCGGCGATGGCAGATCCGTCGATGATGTCGTCACGCTCGACAATGCCCACGCAGAAACCGGCCAGATCGTATTCGCCGTTGCCGTAGAAGCCGGGCATCTCGGCGGTTTCGCCGCCTGCCAGGGTGCAGCCGGCCAGCGAACAGGCAGCGGCAATACCCTTGATCACGCGCTCTGCCACATCCAGCTCCAGGCTGCCGGTGGCGTAGTAGTCGAGAAACAGGAACGGTTCGGCGCCGGTCACCAGGAGGTCGTTAACGCACATGGCCACCAGATCCTGGCCGACGGTGTCGTGCCGGTCGTGCTCGAAGGCGAGCTTGAGCTTGGTGCCTACCCCGTCGGTGCCGGTCACCAGCACGGGGTTCTTGTAGCCGGATGGCAGCGATGCCATGGCGGCAAAGCCGCCGAGCCCGCCAAGCATCTCTGGCCGGGCCGTGGCGGCGGCGGCACCTTTGATGCGCTGCACGAGCGCCTGGCCCGCTTCTGTGTCGACGCCGGCCGCCTTGTAGGTCAACCCTTTGTCCTGTGACTGGCTCAATGTCCGTCTCCCGATTCGGTGCCGGCATTCTACAGCACAGAGAATTGGGTAGAATCCCGGCATGAAAGAACACACGACACCTGCCCGCGCTGTTCGCGCCGTGCTGCTGCTGGCCGGCCTTCTGGCGTTTGGCAGTGCGCGCGCCATGGACGTGGTCACCTGGCTGTACGATGCGCGCGTGCCGGTCGCTGATCAGAGCGATGAGGAGCGGCAGCGGGCGGCGGCCGAAGGCTTGCAACAGGTGTTGATGCGCGTGTCCGGCATGACGCAAGTGCCGGTCGACGGGGTGCTGGCCCAGGCTGTGCAGGCGCCGGAGCGGTATCTCAGCCGGTTCGCCTATCAGAGCGAGTGGCGTGAAGGAGTACGCCAGAGCTTCATCGATCTGCATTACGAACCCTCGGGCGTGCAGCGGCTCGCGCGCGAGGCGCGCCTGCCGATCTGGTCGTCGAGGCGCCCGCAGGTCGTGGTCTGGATCGCGACGCGAAGCGACGGCGAGCAGGTGATCGTCAGCGACCCGCTGGATCCGCTGCGGGTGTCGCTCGACGCGCAGGCGCAGCTTCGCGGGTTGCTGGTTGGCACGCCGGAGCCGCTGCCCCCCGCGCGTCTCGTTGCCGAGGGTCTGAGCGAGCCGCTCCTGCTGCACGCGCAAGGGCAGGGTGCTGATGCGGTGCTTGCTGGAAGGATTGACGCCGGTGACGGCTATGCGCGCGGTACCTTCGAGTTCCGTTCGCTGGCCGATACCGATGCTGGCGATCGTTTCGATCTGCGCTCGGAGACCCCTGAGGGTCTCATGCAGCGCGCGGTGGACCGGGTTACGGGCGTGCTGGCGGCGCGATATGCGGTTGCCGGCGGTGAGGCGGGGCTTGTGCGTCTGTCGGTGGGCGGCATCAACGATGTGTCCGCCTATGCAGCATGCATGCGGCATCTGGCGAGCCTTGAGTACCTTACGCGCACTCAGGTGTCGTCCGTGTCGGGTGATGTCGTAGAGCTGGTGGTGGAAACCGCGGCTGATGAAGCGCGGCTCATGGAGCTGCTGGCCGCGGACGGCCGGTTCGAGTTGACGGAGGGTGATGAGGTCGGCCGGGTCATGGACTTCTCGAGCCCCGGTCTGCGCTGGCGAGGATAGGCGATGTCGGCATTGCCCAATCTGATCACCGTCCTGCGCATCCTGCTGGTCGGGCCGCTGGGATGGTTTCTCAGCCAATCCCGCTACCAGGAAGCGATGGTGATCTTCATTGTCGCAGGCCTATCCGATGCCCTCGATGGCTTACTGGCTCGGCACTACGGTTGGATGAGCCGTGCGGGTGCGATTCTCGATCCCCTCGCCGACAAGCTGCTGGTCGTCACGCTCATCGTTGTGTTGACGCTGCAGGAGCACATTCCCCTGTGGCTGGCGGTGGCGATCATTGGCCGCGATGTGATCATCATGGGCGGCGCTGCTGTGTATCGATTGTGGTTTCGCGAGATCACCGTTGCGCCTACCTTGCTGTCCAAGGCGAACACCGCGGTGCAGGTGGTTACGCTGGCGCTGCTGCTGGTTGGGCTAGCCTATCCAGCGCTGGGCAATGGCCTGATCCTGCAGGTTGTCGATCCGTACTGCTTCTACCTGCTCGCCGCGCTTGCTGTGGTTTCGGGCACGGACTACGTGGTGACTTGGAGCCGCAAGGCGATGCACAAGCGCAGCGGGCTGGAGGGCGTGTGAGCGGTCGTCAGCAGTTGCCCCTGCCTTTTGCCGCGCCCCGCAAGCAGACGTTTGCGAACTTCCTCGGTGCTGCCAATGATGAGGTAATACGACTCCTTTCCAGGCCGCAGGCGGCGTTTGCGTTTGTGTGGCTCTACGGCGATGCGGGGGTGGGCAAAAGCCATCTGCTGCAGGCGGCGCTGGACACGCAGCGCGGGTTCGGCAGACGCTGTCGTGTAGTGGACCTGAGTTGTGAAGCGCTGCCGGACAGCGAGGATGGCGTTGACGTGCTTGCCATCGATCATCTGCAGGCCGCTCGCCTCGACGTTCAAGCGCAACGCAACCTGGTCGCCTGGTACCAGGCACTGTCCATCTCCGGAGGTTGGCTGATCGTTGCAGGCGATGCTTCGCCGCTGGCGGATGACTGGCCTTTACCGGATCTGGCGTCGCGCCTGAAGAGCGCCCAGACCTTCCAGGTGCGGTCGCTCAACGAGGACGAGGTGCGGGCGCTGCTCACCCGACGTGCCCGGGAGCGGGGCCTGATGCTGCCGCGCGCGGTGGTCGACTACTGGCTTACCCGTCGCAGCCGCGCGGTGCCGGCGCTGCTCGAAGATCTCGAGCGCCTGGACCAGGCGGCCTGGGTGGAGCAACGGCGCCTGACGGTACCCTTCATGAAAGGCGTGCTCGAATCCTGATGCACGTCGTCGTCACCGGCGGCGGCAGCGCCGGCCACGTCACTCCCGCTCTGGCGGTAGCCGATGTGCTGCGCAACCGTGGCGTGATGGTGAGCTTCGTCGGCGGCAGGAGCGGCCTGGAAGAGGGCATCGTCGCGCCTCGGGGTGTGCCCTACTTCGGCATCACCGGCGGCAAGCTGCGCCGTTATTTCTCGCTAGAGAACCTCCTCGACGCTGGCCGCGTTTTTGTGGGCATCTGGCAGGCCTGGCGACTGCTCGGACGGCTGCGCCCGGATGTGGTGTTCTCCAAGGGCGGCTTCGTCGCCTTCCCCGTGGTGCTCGCAGCCTGGCTTCGCGGCGTGCCGGTGGTGGTGCACGAAAGCGATTTCTCACCCGGGCTCGCCAACCGCCTGTCTGCGCCCTTCACAGAAGTCATCTGCACGAGCTTTGCCGACACGCGCATCGACGGCTTCGACGGTGTCGTCGTACACACCGGCTCGCCGGTGCGGCGTGAGCTTCTCGAGGGTGATGCATCCCGGGGCAGAGCGCGTCTGGGATTCGATGACGCTCGGCCTGTGCTGCTCATCACTGGTGGCAGCCTGGGAGCGCTGGATCTCAACCGGACCGTGGCTGAAGCGCTACCGCAGCTTCTGCAGCGCTGGCAGGTGGTGCATGTGTGCGGCTCCGGCCGTGAGTTGCCGCAGGCGCAACCCGGCTACGCGCCGTTCGGCTATGTGGATGATGGTTGGGGCGACATGCTTGCCTGTGCGGACCTGGTGGTGTCGCGGGCCGGCGCCAATGCGGTGTTCGAACTCCTGGCCCTGCGCAAGCTGCAGCTGCTGGTGCCGCTGCCGGCGACCGCCAGCCGCGGCGATCAGATCGAGAACGCGGCCTACGCGCGCGCGCAGGGCTACTGCCATGTCCTGCGCAACGAGGCGTTGAGTGGCGACGCTCTGGTGCAGGCGCTGGATGATGTGTGGGCAGACCGCGAGGCGTTTGCCCGGCGGTTGAGCACCTTCGAGTCGCCGGATGCCGCGGAGTGCGTTACCGATATCATTCAAGATCTGGCTGCAGAGCGTTCATAGTCATCACGCAGCGCAGCCACTAGAATGCGCCGCTTGCCGATAACTACTACGACAAGTCCTGGGGGATCACCATGTTCAATATTCGGACGTTCAACGCCATTGCCGCTCGCGGCCTGGAACGTTTCGATACGGCGCAATACGCGGTAAGCGCAGATTCAGCTGAACCGCACGGCATCATGCTGCGCAGCCACAAGCTGGCGCCGGAGGAGATCCCGGCCAGCGTGCAGGCGGTGGCCCGCGCGGGCGCTGGCGTGAACAACATTCCGCTGGACCATTGCACCGAGCGCGGCATCGTCGTTTTCAACACCCCTGGCGCCAATGCCAATTCCGTCAAGGAGCTGGTGCTCACGGCGCTGCTGCTGGCATCGCGTGACGTGTTCGGCGGCATCCAGTTCGTCAACACGCTGGCCGGCTCCACCGACGAGGCGGCGCTGAACAAAACCGTCGAAGCCGAAAAGAAGCGCTTCAAGGGCCGCGAGCTTGCCGGCCGGGCGCTGGGTGTGGTCGGCCTCGGCGCTATCGGTTCCATGGTGGCGCGGGCGGCGTTGGATCTCGGTATGGAAGTGCTCGGCTACGATCCGGCGATCTCCGTGGATGCCGCCTGGCGGCTGCCTTCCGAGGTGCAGCGGATGGAAAACCTGCCGGCCCTGTTCAGCCGTGCGGACTATGTCACCCTGCACGTGCCGTTGCTGCCGGAAACCGAAGGCATGATCAATGCGGAAAGCCTGTCGGTGTTCCGTCCCGGCAGCGTGCTGCTGAATTTTGCGCGCGAGCCCATCGTCGATTCGGCGGCGCTGAAGAGTGCGCTGGAGAGCGGGCACGTGGGGAAATATGTTGCAGATTTCCCGGTGCCGGGGCTCATCGGTCATCCGAACGTGCTGCTCACCCCGCACCTTGGTGCCAGCACCGCGGAGGCGGAAGAGAACTGTGCGGTCATGGCGGCGAATCAGCTCGTCAACTTTCTAGAAACCGGCAGCATCGCCAACTCGGTGAACTTCCCCACGGTCAACCTCGAAGCGAGCTCCGGGCACCGCCTGGCCATCGTCAACCGTAACGTGCCGGGCATGCTCGGCAAGATGACGACGCTGCTCGCGCAGCAGGACATCAACGTGGTCGACATGCTCAACAAGAGCCGCGACGGGATTGCCTACAACCTCATCGATCTCGGCGCGGAACCGGACAGCACGCTGCTCGAAGCCATCCGCTCGGTACAGGATGTGATCAGCGTGCGCGTGATCGGCGGCGCCTAGCGAAGCGTCCCGGGTCGAGCAGCGTCTGGATCCGCCGGGTTACCGGCGGTATCCAACCCATGATCTGGTGCAGGAGCACGGCCGCCGACAGGTAGGCTGATGTCGCGCCCATGGAGCCGTGGGCGCTGCTGACCCAGACACCTTCCATTGGGCCAACGACCGGCGTGCGATCGCTGGCCACAGCACGGGCGCCGCGACGGCGGCTGCGCCAGGTCACCGCTTCGCCGTGCAGCTTCTCCAGGTTTCTCGCGGTAGCGATCTCTTCTGCCCACGGCTCGTATTCGTAGGTGGAGCCCACCACACAGCCGCCTTGGAACGGCGCAATGTAGCCGTCGCCGATGCGCGCGTAGGGTATCTCCGCGTTATTGGGTTGGCGCTCGACGATGTCGATCTGCCCCCACAGCGGGCGGATGGGCAGGGCGCTGAATTGCGGCAACGCGGTGGTACCGGCGCCACAGGCAAAGATGGTCGGCAGGTCTGTCTGACAGCTCGGCACACCGAATCGTGTTTCGATGCGATCGTGGCGGATGAGGTCGTCGCACAGGGCCGGCAGATCCACCACGCCGGCGTCAGGGAACCACAAGGCCGGCTCGTCGCCGTCCTCGCCGAGCGACACCCATGAACCACTGCCAGCAAATGCCTGGCCGATACCGAACAACTTTTCCGGTGACAGGTTTGGCCCGGGCCGCTGTAGTGCACCGGTGCGACGCACCGCTGGTCGGTGGGCGTTCCAGTGGGTGGCGTACAGGTACGCGGCCGCGCGCCAGTCCGCCTGCGCACTGGCATCGCCGAGCAGCCGCGCATGCTGCATGGCGACCACGGACGATGCCGCCAACGCCGGTCCTTCTGCCTGATCGCTGAGTAGCACATCCACGCCGGCATCCGCGAAGTGTCTTGCGGCCGCGCAGCCGGCGATACCGGCGCCCACGATGTGCACCTGACGCGGCGGTTGTGTTGGCCACAGCCCATCCGCCATGACACCAGCCAGGCTCTCTCGTTTGTGCGGCCGTTGATCCACCCGGCGCATGCTGAAACCGCCGGCCTCCAGAGCCCGCCGCACGCGGCCAGCGGAGGTGAACGTGGTGACGGTGCCGCGGTTGCGGGTGGTTGCCGCAACGTCTGCCAACAGCGGTTCTGCCCACATGTCCGGATTGCGGTCCGGCGCAAAGCCGTCCAGAAACCAGGCATCCACGCCGCTGCGGTGGCGGTCGCGCAGATCCGCTGCGAATTCTGCGGCGTCACCCAGGAACAGGCTGAGTACGATACGGCCCTCGTCGAACACGCGCTGGTGCCACCCGGCGAGTGCGGGTGGATAGTGTGCGGCGAGTTCCGTCGCCAGGTGATGATCGGCAGTGGGCTGCAGCACGTCGAGCAGCGCATCAGCGGCAATGGGTTGTGCCTCCACGGAGACAAAGTGCAGACGAGCGCCGCACTTTTTCGCCAGCGCCGCAGCCGCGAGGAAGTTGCGGCCGCTGCCGAAACCGAGTTCGGCAATGGTGAAGCGGTCCTGCTGGCGCATACGCGCCTCAACCCCTGCAGGGGCCAGGAAAACCCGCTCGACCTCGGCGTCGGCGTCTGAGCTGCTATAGATGTCGTCGTAGTGCCGATTCACCACGCGGCCGTCGCGGCGTTCGATGTCGGCCGTGCGTAGAATCACGAGCCGGTGGCGATGGGTCTCGACGGGTCCTCGATCCACTCGCTCCAGGAGCCGGGATAAAGCGCTGGCTCAGGCAGCCCTGCGCTGACCATGGCGAGGATGTTATGCGCCGCCGTTACGCCTGATCCGCAGTAGCAGATGATGTCTTCGCTGAGCCCGGCGAATCGCGCGTGCAGTTCACTGGCGGGTTTGAAGTAGCCGTCGGCGGTCAGATTGTCGCCGTTCGGCAGGCACACGGCGCCGGGGATGTGACCGGCGGTGTGGTCGATCGGCTCTTCCTGCCCCTCGAACCGTGCGCTTACGCGCGCATCGACCAGCGTGCTGTGCGTGCCCGGGGTGATCTCTGCGGCTGCCACGGTGCGGGTCAACGGCGTGCGATCGGAGAAATTGCCGGGAGCCGGCACCGGGGATTCTGTTTGCAGAGGGCCTGGCTGGATGCGTTGCCAGGCGTGCAGACCACCGTCGAGCACCGCAACGTTGCTGTGCCCGAGCCAGCGTAGCATCCACCAGGCGCGGGCAGCGAAGGCGCCGCCGACGTCGTCGTAAGTTACCACTGCATCTTCATCGTTCAGGCCCCAGCGGCGGCAGGTTGCGAGCCATCGCTCCCGCGTCGGCAGCGGGTGGCGTCCGTTGCTTCCCGGCGGATCAGCCAGATCCCGGTCGAGGTCGGCGTGCACGGCACCTGGAATGTGGCCTTGTGCGTATGCCTGGCGGCCGGCGCCGGGATCACCGAGCCGTGCGCGGCAGTCGAGCACCCGCACGCCGCCTCCGTTCGGTGCAAGGCTCGCCGCGAGATCGGTGGCGCTGATGATCGGTCGTTGAAGCAGCATCTTCGTATGTTACAAGCACAGCCTCTGCTTCGACACAAGCTGGTGGCTGGTGGTTTGCGCTGCCAGAATGCGCGCTTGCCGATTCGGAGACCTGACGTTTGACACTTCTCAGCTGGCTGGAGCACGGCCTCGTTCAAGCATCCACCGCGACCGTTGTAATTTTCACGCTGGTCGTCACCCACATCACCATTGTTTCCGTTACGGTCTATCTGCATCGGCACTCGGCGCATCGAGCCGTCGATCTGCATCCGGCGCTGGCGCACTTTTTCCGCTTCTGGCTGTGGCTCACCACCGGCATGGTGACCCGCGAATGGACTGCCATCCATCGCAAGCATCATGCAACGTGCGAGACACCAGAGGATCCACACAGCCCGCAAGTGATGGGGCTCGGCAACATCTTCTGGCGGGGGGTAGAGGCTTACCGTTTGGCGGCAGTGCCGGAAACCATGAACCGTTTCGGTGCCGGATGTCCGGATGATTGGCTCGAGCGTCATGTCTACGCCGGCCATCCGGCGCTTGGTATCGCCCTGATGCTGGTGATCGACATTGCCCTGTTTGGCGTCATCGGTCTGACCGTCTGGGCAGTGCAGATGGTGTGGATACCGCTTTTTGCCGCTGGGGTCATCAATGGCATCGGCCACTACTGGGGCTACCGCAACTTCGAGTGCCCGGACGCGGCGCGCAACATCCTGCCGTGGGGCATCCTTATCGGCGGCGAGGAGCTGCACAACAACCACCACACCTATCCGAACTCGGCGAAACTATCGGTCAAGCCCTGGGAGTTCGATATCGGCTGGTTCTGGATACGACTGTTTTCTGCGTTGCGCCTGGCGCGTGTGCGCAGCACCGGTCCGGTAGCGGCGAAGGTACAGGGAAAGTCCAGTCTCGACATGGACACCGCCTGGGCGATTGTCAACGATCGCTTCCGGGTCATGGCGACCTACGCTGAGCGCGTGCTCAAACCGGCCGTTCGCCAGGAGCAGAGTATTGCCAGCCCGCAGACGCGTAAGATCTTCAAACGCGCCAAGCCTGGGCTCATTCGTCATGCCGCGGTGATTACACCCAGCCATGAGCGCGATCTGCAGGCGGCGCTGTCCGCCAGCGAACAGCTCAACGTGCTCTATGACCTGCGCGAGCGCCTGCAGGCGGTATGGAGCAAGCGGGCCAATGCGGAAGAGCTGCTCGAAGCGCTGCACCAGTGGTGCCGCGCCGCAGAGGAGAGCGGTGTGCAGGCGCTACGAGAGTTTGTGGCCGAGCTGAAGTCCTACTCCGTGCCGGCCACGGCTTAGCAGCAACCCGCGGGTCAGGCGTTACTCCAGCAGCATGTACTGCAGGGTTACGCCGTAGGTGTTCTCTTCGTAGTTCTGATCCGGGACGAGGTCGCTCTCGCGTTCGTCGTGCGCGGCACCGAACAGCATGGACAGGCGCCGGTTCGGGTTGTAGCGCAGGGCGATTTCGTAGCTCAAGCGATCAAACTCGGTGCCTGCGTCGATGAAATTTTCTTCGCCCACAAATCCTGCCAGCAGGAGGTCGAAGCGCGGGCTCAGGCGCCGTTCGAAGGTGAACTGCAGCGCTCGCCGTTCGATGTCGTTGAAGACATCGTCGTAGTCTTCGTCGTCGTAGGTGACGCCCAGTACGATGCGGTTGTCCCACAGGCGCATATCCCAGGTGAGCGCTGCGCGGGTGTTGATGAAGACCTCGTTCAACTCGCTGTCGATCTGTGTGTTGGTGCCGAAGTCGATCACGCCGAGCTCGAGGGTTGCTGAGCGGTCACGCAGATCGCGTGCCGCGTCCAGCGATAAGGTCATGGTGGGCGTCATGCGCCAGGCGAGACCGAGCTGAGCGTCGGTGTTGGAAACATCGTCCCGTCCCAGGTCGCGCTCCACGGCCGTGTAGCCAGCCAATGCTCGGAAATCGATGGACGGCCCGAAGCGTTCCCACTGCACTGAAGTGGTATAGCCCTTGTAGTCGGGCGCGAGGTCGTCCTCGAAGTCCACGGTGTTGTTCAGAGCGCTGAAGGTTACGCGATCGTTGTTGCCGGGATTCCAGACGTAGGCCGCGGTTGCGGTCTCACGGGTGGCGTCCGTCTCTTCGGCCTCGTTGCGCTCGTCGGTGTAGAGGAACTGTAGCTGAAATTCGTCGGCGCCGCGGGTCTTGAAGCGCAGCGTCGGACCGGCGCGAGTAGACATGCTCACCTGCTGGTTGTCCGGGTTCTGTGCGAGCTGTGCCTGAGCTGTGGTTTCCGTGCGCGCGTTGGCTACGGTGAAATCCAGGCGGCCCGGCAGGATGTGCCACGTGAGGTTCGACGTGCCAGTGAGTACGCTTTCGTCTTCAAACAGATCTTCACTGCGGATGCGCTTTTCGTATTCGTAGTTGCCGTTGACGACCAGGCGTTGGGTCTGATGCTCGATGAAGAACTCCGCACCCGGTGTGTGCACCCATTCGTCCACCTCGTTGTCCGCCGTTCTGGCGGTGTTGTCCGTATGCGTGGACTCGTTACGAATGCCGAGGGAAATGTCCAGAGCCTGCACTGCGTTCGTTGTAAGCAGCAGCAGGCTCGTGGCGGTCAGAAATCTTCTCATGGCACGTACTCCAGCCAGGAAGTTGATGTTGTGTTCGAGGCGCTTGTTTAGAACGTGCGTTCCGGAACCGTGATGACGTCACCAGGCACGAGTGCGAAGTTGGTGGACATGTCGCCCTTGCGCAGAATGCGATCGAGGTCGATTTCCATGTGCTCGCCGTTACGCCGATAGAGCTTCGAGCGGCCAGGCACGGCGAACTCCGTTACGCCACCAGCTTCCAGCACCATATCCAGCACGGTCATGCCCTGCCGATAGGGTATGGAAACCGGATTCTTGACGGCGCCTGTGACCCGTACGCGGGAGCGAAATGCGTCGCTGCCCATCTCCGTGACGATGACCGTCACGTTGGGGTCGCGGATGAACTTGGTCAGGCGTTCCGTCACGACCGAAGCAACTTCTTCCGGGGTCTTGCCCCCCACCAGCACGTCGCCTGCCAGTGGCACGCTGATCTTACCGTCCGGCCGTACCGGCACGGTTACGCTCAGGTCGGCGTTGCGCCACACGTTGACCTGTACCGAATCTCCCACGCCGATTCTGTACTCGTCGGTGAAATCCAGCGTCTGCTGTGATGCGGGTGGCGGGGCACCATTGCCGCCGGCGCAGCCCGCGAGTGAAAACAGCGCGGCGAAAACAATGGCTAGGGCGACACGGGCGCGAGTCCCGAATCTGGTGTGTATGTTTGTCATGACCGATTTCCTGTGCAGTCCATTGAGCGATGCATGATGCTCAAGCGAGCGAATCATACCCGACATCCATGCGCTGAAAACGCCACCATAAAGAGGTGCTTACATATCATTGCATCTTCTGCACAGACATATCCGTGCACTAGTCACACACTGGCTGCCAACGACATCGAGCCCCACGAGAATCGCTGATTATGGGTTGCCATCTATGGAAAGACTGACGCGCATCGAACGTTTCCTGGAAGTTCGCGCTGGTGAAGCGCTGAGTTTCTGGCGGCGCCGCGAGCGCGTCTTCGAAAGCGCAGGCCATTGGTATTTTCGCACTCGTGAGGGCCTCGACGTTGGGCCCTACCGCACACGCTTCGAAGCGGAGGTGGAAGCGGATCTTCTCAAGCACCGGCTGCAGAGTGTTGAACCGGAAAACACCAGGGCGGTGATTCGCAGCTTCATGATGGAGTCTGTTGGGCAGGGCTTGTTCGCCGACACGCGCGTCAAGGACGATGGGTTGCGCGCGCACTGGCATGCCGATATCGGCGTGCTTTCCTGATTGTTGGCGGTTCGTCCGCCGATCATTCTAGAACTTGAGTCACACACAGTCCGTGACGGCGTACGCTTCTTTTTGGCTCATGCCAAGGGAAGTGTGGGGTTTCTTCTTTGAAGCGTGCGCCGTCCCTTCACATCCTGCCAGTTTCAGGCGCCCACTTTGAGCAGTGAGCAGGACAGCCTCTGCGCGAGCGCTGGTACCAGATCCCGCCAATCGATTCCCGGTATCTCCGACAGCACGAGCAGGCGCGCGTCTTCTCGCTCGCACAGCGCAATGATTGCTTCTTCGCTCCAGTTCGGAAGAAGAGCCTTTCGCTCGCCCTCCCGGGGTGACGTCCCGGAAGGCGATGCAATGATCAACGGCAGCGTCTCCGTCTCAGCGAGGCGTCGGGCGGTCGCCAGTGTCTCGGCAGCGGTTGGATCCTCGCCGTTATACAGCAGCACGATGCTGTGTCCTGAGGACCAGGGTTCGTTCACGAACAATACGTTGGAGTGATCCCGCAGCAACGGCGCGAATTGATGGGCATCGCGGGTGCGAATGCCTGCGGAGCGTAACGGCCGGGTGATCATCACAAGATCCGAGGTAACTGCGGCTTCCAGCAGTACCTCTACCGTGCGGCCGCGCACCACCTGGAAGGAGCACGCGAGATTGAAACGACGGGCGGTGTGTTCGAAGGCGTCGCGCACGCGCTGCGCCTGAGATTTCAGTGCCTCAGCGAGACCCGCCTGTTCGAGGGCGATCATGCCGGGGTTACGTACCCGTACCTCGGTCAGACCCGGTAGCAGCGCTGCGCGGCGCAGGTCTTCGTCTTCCACGTACAGTCCCACCAGCTCGTGATCGCTCTCGCCGGTGGTAGGGCCTATCAAGCCCAGAGCGTCTGTGTCCACGGTGCCGTAGTCGAGCAGGCACAGAATTCGCTTGGGCGGTGTCATGGCGTTTCTCCAGTGTCTGCTTTCCTTCTGCTCAGCTCGTAGAGCTCCTCGACCCGGGCTCGTACCCGTTCATCTATCGCTTCGACACGGGCAAGGTTGCCCGGCGCATCGGCAAACAGCAGGGCCATCGCATCGTCGACGGTTGCCACGGTGTGCACGTGAAAGCGTTGCTCGGCGACGGCGCGGACGACGTCCTCCCGAAGCATGAGGTTGCGCTGATTGGCCTCCGGGATGATGACGCCCTGCTCACCGGTCAGGCCGGTTTCGTTGCACAGGTCGAAGAAGCCTTCGATTTTTTCGTTCACCCCGCCGATGGCCTGTGCGGTGCCGTGCTGATCCATGGAGCCGGTAATGGCCCAGCACTGCAGGATCGGCTGGTCGATGATCGCGGAGATCAATGCGCACACCTCGGCGATGCTTGCGCTGTCTCCCTCCACGCCTGCGTAGGACTGCTCAAACACGAGGCTGGCGCGCAGGGAAAGCGGTGTGTTGCGGGCATATCGCGCGCCGAGAAAAGCGGCGACGATCATCACCGCTTTGGAGTGGATCTTGCCGCCAAGCTTGGATTCGCGCTCGATATCGATCAGCTCGCCGCTACCGATACGTGCGGTGGCGGTGATGCGCGATGGCTGGCCGAAGCGCACGTGACCCATGCTGATCACGCTCAGCCCGTTGATCTGCCCAACCGCCGAGCCGCTGGTGCGCACCACGATCTGGCCGTTGACGATACTGTCCCGGACAAGCTCGCGAAAACGATCGAGTCGGTGTGTACGCTGCTGCAGGGCGCGATCCACGTGCGCCCGGTCGATGATGGCGGCGCCGTCCTGGTTCGCCAGATAGTCGGCTTCCTGCAGCAGGTCGCGTACGTCGGTGACATAGGTGGACAACCGTTCACGGTCGTCCACTGCACGGCTGCAGTGTTCTATGACGCGTGCGACGCCATCGGCAGTGAGCTGGCGTACGTCTGCTTCACCGACGATGCGAGCGATGGCGCCGGTGTAGGCGGCGAGGTTGTCATCGGTCCAGGCAACGTGATCATCGAAATCCGCAACCACTTTGAACAGCTCATCGAAGTCGGCGTCGTACGCGCGCAGGAGCTGGTACAGATGCTGAGTACCGAGAAGCACGACCTTGACCTGCAGCGGGATTGCCTCTGGCTCGAGGGAAACGGTGTACGACAGGTTGAGCAGCTGATTCACCGATTCGATGCGGATGGAGCGGTCGGTAAGCGCCCGTTTCAGGGCCTCCCAGGCAAACGGCTTGCCCAGCACCCGTTCCGCGTCCAGTACTAGATAGCCGCCGTTAGCCCGGTGCATAGCGCCAGCGCTGATCATGGAAAAGTCGCTGACCGGCACGCCGAACTCCACGCGGTGCGTGACCTTGCCGATCAGATTGTCGAGGCTGGGGTTGCTCTCGTAGACGATCGGCGGCCCGCCGTTGCCGGTGTGATCCACCAGCAGGTTTACCCGGAACCCGGCGAAGAATGATTCCGGATCGGCTCCTGGCATCGGCAGCATCTGCCGGCTTGCTTCCGAGCCCGCAACGACCCGATCGAGGTTGTCGAGCAGGGCCTCCTCCGCGCCTTGCAGAAACGTCATGATGCGGTCCCGCTCACGGTGCCGGGTGCGCAGCCTCGCGAGGCTGTGACGGACCACGGCCTCAGCGGTACGCCGCTGCAGCGCGCGCTGCTGGTTGAGCAACTCCTGCTCGTGTTTGGGGTAGTTCTGCAGGCGTTCCATCAGCCGGTGTGACATATCGCTGATGTTTTTCTGCACGGTCTGTCGCTCGCCCTCCGGCAGCGCCAGAAAGTCCTCCTGCTCCATGACTTTGCCGTCGCGGGTCGGCGCGAAGACGAAGCCGTTGGGTGTGGGGAGCATGGCCAGCTGGCGGCTGCGTGCCTCCTCCTCCAGAGCCGCCACATCCTTCGACTGCGTTTCGCGAAAGGCATGGCTCAGCGCCTGGGCTTCGTTGCGAAAATCCTCCGATGCAAACGTGGCGGGCAGCACTTCACGAATGTGATTGACGGCATCGAGCATCTGGCGACGGAAGTGGCGACCCTCGCCTGCCGGCAGGGAGACGTAGGTGGGCCTTTCCGGCTCCTGAAAGTTGCGCAGGTAACACCAGTCTTCCGGGTCCGGCTGGCCGGACACCAGATCTTTCAACCGGCGCATGACGGTCGACTGCTTGTCTGTAAGCGGCGAACCCAAGGCGTAGAGGTTGTAGCCCTGAAATCGCATGCCCACGGCGAAGTCGATGGCGTCTTTGGCGCGTTGCTGGGCGATGGCGTCTGCGGATGGCGTGACCTCCGCGGTGGTAGAAAATGGCAATGCCGCGGCGTCGGCGCGCCGATACAGCTGTTGCGCTGTGAGTTCCACACGTCCTCCGCAACTTGGAATCGCCTTTTACGCTAGCAAGATGGTGCGCCGTCGGTAATGCGGGGTATATGCAAACCTCTGCGGCTTTCCCTTAGCGTCTCAATGAGGTTTGTGTCCGGCGTCAGCTGGCATAGACTGGAGCTCGCACAGGGGAGGATGACGATGGGGGAGATCATCGACGCCGCGCACGACGAGTACGTGCTGGAGATTCCTGAGCAGCGCACAATCGACGTGTCGCCTGAGCGGCAACCGCAGCGGGCTCAGCAGCCCTGGCCGACTGGCACGCGCATCATTTCCGCCGATTCGCACCTGATCGAGGGCGATTACTGGCTGGACGGGTTTCCTGAAGCCAAGAAGGACCAGGCGCCGCGCCTGGTGTTTCACGACGGTTACTTCGACCTCACCATCGGTGATCGCCACATGACGCCCCCGTCGCTCGCCAAACACCTGTGCACGTCCATGGAGTGCACACCTGGCTTGAGCGACATACCCGCACGGCTTGAGGATCTGGACGCGGAAGGTGTGGAAAAGGAGCTGATCTTTCCCCAGCGCCTGTTTGGCCTGTTTATGTTCGGCGAGATGCAGAACCGTGAGGAGGTCTTCAGCCTCTACAACCAGGCTATTGCGCGGCGCTGCGCCGAAGCGCCGGACCGGCTGTACCCCGTCATGGTGCCGAACTACTGGGACATGACCGAGGCCGCGGCGTCGGTGCGCGCCTGTCAGGCGCTGGGCGCGCGGGCGTTGATGGTGCCGTTGAAGCCCGGCAGGGACAAAGACGGCGAACACATCAACTACAACGACCCGAACATGGATCCGCTCTACGAAGCGGTGGCAGACAGCGGCATCCCTCTGACTTTCCATATCGGTGAAGCGGTGCGCACTGCCGTACATGGAGCTGCCGGGATCTCGCTGCTGGTGCAGATGCAGGGCTTTCGCCTGCAGTGGTCGCAACTCACGTTCGGCGGCGTGTTTGACCGGTTTCCGAAGCTCAAAGCGGTGTTTGTCGAAGGGGGCCTGAGCTGGGTGGCGAGCATGCTGCACGACGCCGACATGGCCGCCACCCACTTCCGCACCAGCATGAATCCGAAGCTTGCGCACGCGCCGAGCTGGTACTGGCGCAACCACTGCTACGCCACGTTCATGACCGACCCGGCAGGGCTTGCGCTGCTCGATCGGATCGGCCCGGAAACCTGTCTGTGGTCTTCGGACTATCCGCACCAGGAGAGCACCTTTGGCTACACACGCAGTTCCATCCAGGCCGTGTTCGACGCTACGAGTGTGGAGAACGCGCAGCGGATCGTCGGCAAAACGGCACTCGACCTGTTCCGCATGGAATAGGAAGTGCGTACCACAACACCACTCAGCGAAGACGGTATCCCGGCAAACGTGCAGCGCGTCAGCGCGCCGTACAGACGCTACGCTCTGGGCGTTCTGTTCCTGGTGTACGTATTCAACTTTCTGGACCGCCAGATCGTCACCATCCTGGCGGAACCGATAAAACAGGATCTGGGCATTGCCGACTGGCAGCTCGGCCTGATGACGGGTACCGCGTTTGCGGTCTTTTACTGCACCCTCGGCATTCCCATCGCCCGACTGGCGGAGCGCCGCAGCCGGCCGTGGATCATCGGCTTGTCGCTCGCCGCATGGAGCGGTTTCACCGCGCTGTGCGGGTTGGCTCAGAACTTCTGGCAGCTGGTGGCTGCGCGTGTAGGGGTTGGTATCGGAGAGGCGGGTTGCTCACCGCCGGCGCACTCCTTGATTGCCGACTACACGCCGAAGAATGAACGCGCCTCAGCACTCGCGGTGTACCTGCTGGGTAACCCCGTGGGGTCGCTGCTGGGTGTGGTGATTGGTGGTCTGGTGGCGGATGCCTACGGCTGGCGGACCGCATTTCTGTTCGTCGGTCTGCCCGGCATCCTGCTGGCGATCGTCGTGGTGACGACGCTGGTTGAGCCGCGCATCAAACAGGCAGTGGATGCTGCCAAGCGAGCTGCCGCTGATACGCCACAGATACCATTTTCTGAGGTGCTGCGCGTGCTGCGCGGCAAGCGCACGTTCTGGCTCATGGCCGCAGCGGTCTCCATTGTTGCCTTCATCGGCTACGGTCATGCGCCCTTCGGCGCGTCGTTTTTCCTGCGCGTGCACGGCGAAGAAGTGGCGCGCCTTGCCGAGCAGTTCGGTCTTGGCCCGATCGGTTTTGTCGGTGTGTCTCTAGGGCTCATTCTCGGCGTGGCGGCGGGACTGGGTGTGTACCTCGGTGGCTGGATCGGCGACCGATTCGGCAGCCGTGATGCAGGTGCCTACATGAGCATTCCGGGTGTCGCCGTGCTACTCAGCGTGCCCATCTACACCGTGGCGATGCTCATGCCGTCGTTTCTGCCGATCCTGCCGATCCTGGCGGTGAACTCGGTGCTCGTGTCCGTATGGCAGGGGCCGGTGTACGCCACCGTGCAGAACATTGTGCCGGTGCACATGCGCGCCACCGCCGCGTCGATTTTCCTTTTCATCGCCAATCTGGTGGGCCTGGGACTCGGACCGCTGGCGGTTGGTGCGGTGAGCGACCTGCTGGCCGGCCCGTTCGGCATGGGGTCAGGTGAAGGGGTGCGTTGGGCGCTGATCGGCTCACAGTTTCTCGCCATACCGGCGTTTGTCTGTTTCTGGCTGGCGCGGCGCAGCATTGCTGCGGAGATGGAGGAATGATCGGGCGCGTTGGCGCCCGTTTCTAGCCGATCTCGCGAACGGCGAGAAAACGCTCGTGCCGAAACGGCGCACCGGGTGGGATACCCGCCACGTCACGTCCGAAAGGCGCTGGCGGGCCGGGACTGTGCGACATCGCCGCATCCTCGCCAAAGTAGCGCAGCGTCAGCGTGCGGCGCTCGGGGGTGGCAGGGTCTGTGGCGCCACCGCCGTGCAGGGTGGAGGTATGAAAGACGATCACGTCCCCCGGTACTGTGTCGAAAGAAACGATGTCGAAGGCGCCCCTGTCGGCCTCGATGTTCGGTAGCGGCGGCAGGTAGCCAGGCAGGTCTGGTGCGCCGCGGAATATCGGCAGCGTTGGATCGCGGTCGTCGAACCGGGACGTGTTGTACAGCGTCCCTCGGTGCGAGCCGCGCACGAATTCCAGCGCTGCTGGCTGCGGGATCGGCTCGAAGCTGATCCAGAAGGCGATGAGGTGGTTGCCGCGAACGGACCAGTATGAGGTGTCCTGATGCCACGGCGTACGTGCCACACTGTTCGTGCGCTTGTGAAACACCTGCTCGTAGAGAAACCACACCGGCGAGCCGCCCCAGAGCTGTTGGGTGATGTCCGCAAGGCTGGTGTCGCGTGCCAGGTGCGTATAGACCGGCAGCGCATCGGGATTGCAGAGGTCCTGAAACGCGTCATCGCTGCCGGGCAGCAGGCCGCTGGCAAGCGGCCCCGGGTTCTGCACGCTCCATTGCCAGGCCGCGAAGGCGTGCTCCAGCTCTTCCGCTCCGAGCGCGCCGCGCAGCACGGCTACACCGTCCTCATGGAAAGTGCGCACCGTGCTGTCGTCAAGGCGCATGGGTTTGCTCAGTCGAACACGAGAATGGCGCGCCCGGCGATCTCTCCGGCCTGGAGTGCCCGAGCAGCTTCGTTGATCTCATCGATGCCATAGCGCGCCGACACCAGTGCATCGAGGTCCAGGCTGCCGTCTGCGTACCAGTCCAGATACTTCGGAAAATCCCGATCCGGCGAGCAGGAACCGCCGATGGAGCCGATGAACTTCTTCTCGTTGAGCAGCATGTCCAGGGCGTTGAGCTCCACGGACGTCATGGGCACGCCCACCAGCACCGCGGTGCCGCCGGGTTCGGCGCCGAAGAAGCCGGTGCGCGCGGCCGGCACGATCTGCTCCATGGTTTTCTTCAGGCCGATGCAGTCGAATACGAAGTCGGCGCCCGACACGTCCCCCTCGATCATGGTCTGCCTGCCGGCGCGCACCGTCAGGGCGCGGATGGCCTGCACCGGATCCTGCTCGGCCGCGTTGATGGTGTGCGTGGCGCCAAAGCGCTTCGCGAAGGCGAGCTTCTCCTCGTCCAGATCCACAGCGATGATCGGATTGGCGCCGAGGTTTTTCGCCGCGACGATGCCGGACAGGCCGACGCCGCCGACGCCGAAGATGGCGACGCTATCGCCGGCTTTAACACCGGCGGTGTTTTCAACGGCGCCCGCGCCGGTCATCACCGCACAACCGATGATGGCGGTCACCTCACGGTTAATGTCGGGAGCGACCTTCACCACATACTGCTCGTCGGCGATGGTCGTGTCGGCCCAGGTAAACACATTCTGCGACGTGGCGGTGGAGCCGTCCGGCAGGTTCAGCGTGGCAGGCTCCGCCTGACGCGCGCCCTCGGTCGCGTTGCGCGGTACCCAGGTCACCATCACCGTGTCACCTTCGCTCACGTGCGTGACTTTGTCGCCGGTTTTCAGCACCACGCCGGTGGACTCATGGCCCAGCACGACCGGCGCCTGCCTTGGGGTGTGCATCTGGTGGAGCTGGGAGTGGCACACGCCGGAGGCGTGCTGCTTGACGATCACCTGGTAGGGACCAGGGTCCGGCAGTTGCACGTCAACGACTTGAAGCGGGCCATCGGCGACCGGGAGAACGACGACGCGGGCTGGAGTGGGCATATGTGTTTCCTCTTGATCTCGTGAGTATGAATTCGCGTTACGTTTTCTTCTTCAAGCCAGGCTGCCGCCGTCCACGGTCAGCACCGAGCCGTTGCAGTAGGTTGCCTCCACCGCCATGAACCAGATGGCCGCGGCGATCTCTGCCGGTTCGCCAGGTCGGCCCAGTGGGGAGACCTGAAACCGGAGCGCGTCGTTGGCGAAGGGGTTGTCTGGCGAGTCGATCACCGGTTGCACCATGTCGGTGGCAACGAAACCGGGCGCTACGACGTTGCTGCGGATGCCTTCCGGCCCGTAGGTGCGGGCGAGCGAACGGGTGAGGTTGATCATCCCTGCTTTGGCGGTGGCGTAGGCGTGCGCGTCTGCCATGCCGCGCAGGCCGCCGCCGCTGGCAACGTTGACAATGCTGCAGCCGGTACCGAAGTGCTGTAGCGCCTGGTGGCAGGTGAGCAGTGCCGAGTCCAGATTGATCGCCATTACCTCGCGCCACTGTGCGGGCGTGGTGTCGCGCAGTGCGCCCATGCTGCCCGGTTGCTCCGCGCCGTAGCTCCAACCGATGCCAGCGTTGTTGACGAGGCAGGTGTAGCGGCCGAGTGCCACAGCGCGTTCCGTCATGCCACGCACAGCTGCCTCGTCGCTGACGTCTGCTGTATACGGCACCACCGAACCGGGCAATGCCTCTGCAAGATGTTGTGTCTGCTCGAGTTTCTCCAGCCGTCGGCCTACGGCCAGCACCGTGAATCCCCCCTGTGCAAAGCGCAGCGCCGCCGCCTGGCCGATACCCGTACCAGCGCCGGTGATCACCACCACGCGCGCGTCGCTCGATTCCTGCGCCACGATCTCCCCCAGATCCCGAATGCTGACCCAAGCATAGGAACTACGCGGCGAGAATTCGAGCGTTGTGTTCGCGGCGCTTGGCGGTGGCGCCCGTCTGCGACATCATCCGCCGCCCAATTGGAGGGGTTAGGTTTGCTCTCCTATCAGCATGCCTACCACGCCGGCAATCTCGCCGACGTGCACAAACACAGCGCGCTTGCCTGGGCGCTCGACTACCTCGTGCGTAAGGACAAGCCGTTGTGCTACATCGAAACGCACGCCGGCCGCGGGCTCTACGACCTGGCAAGCTCCGCTGCACAGAAAACCGGGGAAGCCGCCAAAGGCGTGCAGCGCGACGGCTTGCTGACCGCGTTTGCGCCGGCGCATCCCTATGTTCGAGCCATCATAAACACCCGGCACGAAGGAGCAGCCCTGTATCCTGGCTCGCCGGTCATTGCCACCTCGATTCTGCGGCCAATGGATACGCTGCACCTTGCCGAGCTGCACCCGCAGGAGGTGGAGCACCTGCGGGCCGCCGTGGGCGAAAGGGCACGGGTCTACCAGCAGGATGGCTATGCGCTCGCCAACCGCCTGTGCCCGCCTACACCAAGGCGCGGTTTGCTGATGATCGATCCGAGCTTCGAGACGCCACGTGAGTATCTGGAGGTGCCTCGCTTTCTTGCGAAGATGCATCGCAAGTGGCCGGTTGGCGTGCTGATGCTGTGGTACCCGCTGCTGGCGCAGGCAGCGCACACGCAGATGCTGGCTGCGCTCACCTCCGCCTTTCCCGCTGGGTTACGTCACGAGGTGCGGTTTGCGGCTGCCGCTGCAGGACACGGCCTTATCGGCTCGGGTCTGTTCTTCGTCAACCCGCCCTACCAGATCGAGCACGAACTGGCGCGGCTGGCGGAGGTGTTTGCCGCCCTCGACAGCCTGGCGTGAGCTGCATGGTCCTGCGGCAGCCGGGGCGCTTATACTGCCGCCCATGAAAGTGCTTGTAATTCAGGGTGCCGGCATGGATCGGCGGGGTAAGGCGCAGATCGAGGTATTCGGGCCGCAGACGCTGGACGAGATCAACCGCCTGATCGAAGACGCTGCCCGGGAGCTGGCCGTTGAGGTGGAAATTTTCTTCGACAACGATGAAGCCAGCGCAGCACAGAAAGTGCGCGATGAGGCTGCCCGTGTGGATGGCGTCGTGATCAATCCGGCAGGCTTCACCGCAGCTTCAGAAACCTTGCTCGATGCCGTGGCGCAACTGCAGGTGCCGGTGTATGAAGTACACGGCTCCAACCCGAGCGCGAGAGGCGTCGAATCGGTGTTTCGCCCCCACTGCACGGGTGCGGTCTGCGGCTTTGGCTACGATGGCTACCGCCTGGCGCTGCGGGCGCTGCGGGTACTGCGTGACGGATCGCGGCCGGCATGACGCACGCAAACGACGGTCCTGGCAGCCTCGGTACAGAAGATGTCGGCAGGCTGACAATCGCCCGAACGCAGGTGCTCGATAGCCGCTTCGTGATGGCCTATGCGGCCGGGATCTGCGAGGAACATCCCGCCTACTACGATGACCTGGCCGAAGGCGGCCCCGTGGTGCACCCGGCCATCTGCTTCTCATTGCAGTGGGCCAGTCGATTCCGTCCGGATATGCCAGCCAACCCGCGCGCCGCACCGTTCGGTGTGCACGCGTCCACGGATCTGCGTATCTACCGACCGTTTCGCGCCGGTGAAGCCATTACGACCCAGGGGCAGATCGTGCAGAAGCGACAGATCCGCCCCGGCGTGTTTGCGCTCGACCGTTACCGCATGACCGCAAGCGACGGCACCCTGGTCGCCGAACTCGATTACAACGGCATCACCCGAGGTGCAACGCTGGAAGGGCCGGACCGAAGTATCGCTGAAGTGGAGCCGCCGCCAACCCTGCAGGGAGATGTGTCACGTCCCCTGTGGCGCCAGGAGATTCATGTGCCGCGCTACGCTGCGCAGCAGTACACAGAGTGCGCACGCATCTACAACCCGATACATACCGAGCCAAGCGTGGCGAGGGCAGCGGGCCTGCCGGACATCATCCTGCACGGCAGCGCCACCAAGGCCATGGCGCTGTCTGCGGTGATCAATCGGTGCTTTTCAGGCGATGCGTCACGGGTGACGCGCCTCGTTGGCGAGCTGCGGGGCATGGTGCTGATGAACACCACCATCAC
>JAUILW010000309.1 GCA_030432795.1 Gammaproteobacteria bacterium | reverse complement strand
CTACGGTTGCCACGGTGCGCACGCAGGTACGGGCGGTGTATCAGAAGACCGGCGCCGTGGGGCAAACGGACGTCATCCGCCTGATGAGTGCGCTAGCGGCGCTCTATCCGCTGATGCCCGAAGATCCCCAGAACGGCTGGCATGCCAGCGCGGCGGCGGATGGTGCAGGCATAGGCCTGCACAGCATCGGTGTCGAATCCGCACCGTGCTGCCTGATGCTGGAAGATGAGTTTCACCTCGCCGCCGTTCCTCTCGCCCTGCAACAGGCTGCCCGGGACGGTATGTTGCGGTTGCTCGTGGCGCGGCGTGGGGTGTCGCCCACGGACAGCGCGAAGCAGGTGGCCGCACTGCTGCAGAGCCTCGGGATTCAGCGTTGCGCGGTGCTGGCGCTTGGACGTGGTGCGGTTACGGCGCAAATGCTCGCGGTGCTCGACCCGTCCCGGGTCAGCCACCTGGTGCTCGCCGCGCCGGTACTGCCAGGTGCTTTCGCGGAGGCATACACAGGTTCGTTGTTACCTTTCGAGTCGTTGCTTCGGGTGGCAGCGCGCGGCTCGCCTGGCTTGCTGGACTTCCTCACTGCCGCTGCTTTGCTGACGGAAAGTCGCCTGGGCACCGCGGCCATGCTCGGGTTGGTCAGCACCGCGGGTCAGAGCGAGCGCGCCGTCTCGCAGATGTGCGGGCTACCGAGCCCTCCCGCGCAGGACCGGGCGGCACGTTTCGCGGCCGATGTCCGCGCGACCGAAGCCGCGGATTGGGAGGCATTTCGAGGTAGCGGTGTTCCGGTGCGGGTGCTGCTTGGCGGCGCGGATCCCATCGGCGCTGCCTTGGCCGGGCGCTGGCTGGATGAAAACGGAATCGCGAGCCTCGAGACGGTGGCCGGAGCCGACGCCTTGCTCGGCTACACCCACGGGGCGGCGTTGCTGCAAGCTTTGCTGGAGGCCTGACGAACGGCGTCAGGTCATCAATATGGCGTATGCGTGCCGGGGTCCGTTCGTGGCAGGATGGTCCGGAACGTGGATTTCATGCAGTTTTCATGAGCACCGAAGCAGATCTGGACGTATTGGTCGACGGCATCTATACGGCCATGGCGGAACCGCTGCGCTATGACGATTTCATGGCGTGCTGGGACGATTTTGTGCAGCGCTGTATCGATGATGGTCAGACGGATACGCTCGGTTCGCGCGTGCAGGGTTCGCTCGACAGCCATCTCAGCTGCGCTATGGAAATCATGGAGCGGTTGGGGCGACACCGACAGGACGCGCTGACGGTACAGCAGGTGGCGGATTCAGCGCCGGGTATGGGCGTGGTGGTCGACGCGGGTGGGCATATCCTCGCGAGCAATCTGCAGGCCGCAACGTTGACCCGCGGGCGTTTGCAACTGGCCGAACTGGGCCTGGATGACGATGTGTTCAAACGAGTGGGTCGCTGGTTGCGGGCGCAGGAAGGAAACTTTCTGTTCTCCACCTGCCAACTCGACGACGGCCAGAACGGCTGTCTCCTCGTGGCGCGGGTGGAATTGCCGATCCGTTCAGGCGATAACGCCGGCTTCGCGGCTAGACGCTGTTTCCTTCTGTCGCTCGTGGACCTGCGCCTTGGGGAAGAAGCCACGACCGCGCTCGCCGATGTGTTCGCCCTGAGCGAAGCCGAGGCGGAAGTTGCGGTGTTGCTCAGCAATGGCGCCTCTCCCGCGCAGATTGCCGAACGCCGGGGCGCGTCGATCAATACCGTACGAACTCAGATCAAGCGGCTGCTGAAGAAGACCCGAGCCAACGGAATCCCCGACATGGTGCGTATCCTCTGTGGTTTTGCCGCTACGCACTCTCATCTGCAGCGGCAAAGCCGACGCGCGCTTGGCGCCACGCCGCTGCGCCGTGAGAAGACCATCACCTTGCCGGATGGTCGGGCGCTGGGCTACGTTGATCAGGGTGCCGAGCAGGGGCGGCCTGTTCTGTTCGTGCATGGCATGCTGTTTGGCCCCTACTGGACAGATCATGCGCTGGAGGTATGCGCACGGCAGGGGTGGCGGATCATCGCTCCCTTCAGGGCCGGCTTCGGTAGCACGGATGCCTTCGACCCGCCGCGGTCCGGTGTCGGGCTTGTGGACGCGGTGGTGCAGGACCTGGTGTGGCTGCTCGCGCACCTGCACATCGACTCGGCGGTGGTCGTCGGTCATGCTGCTGGCAGCGTTTTCGCACATCGTCTCGCTGCTCGACATCCGCTGCTGGCAGACGGGCTGCTCATGGTCAGCCATGCGCCCTACTGGCATGACCGATTGCTGGCGGAACTGCCCATGCGGCAGCGGCTCGTGGCGCGCACCAGCCGCTTTGCACCGGGGATGCTGCCCTTTCTGACCCGCTCCGGTGTTGCGTTGATCGACTCGGGCCGCGAGGACCGGTTCATCGACGCGCTGCACCGTGACAATCCTGAGGACATGCGCGCCCTGCGTCGTCCGGACGTGTGGAACGCCGTGGTGGAAGGCCTTCGGCAGAGCGTGCGGCAGGGGCCGCAAGCCTTCTGCCTCGATTGCCCGGTGCTTCTGCATGACTGGAGCGGCGATGCGGAGCAGATCGACGCGCCGGTGCACATTCTGCACGGGCTGGAGGATCGGGTGGTCACGCCATCCACCATCGAGCCCTACCTCGCCCGGAATAGGCGGGCGGAGGTGTCCTGGGTGGACGGGGCGGGGCAGTTTCTACTGTACAGCCATTGGCCGCGGGTGCTCGACGTGCTGCGCCTAATGTCGGCTGCTGGCTGACATCAATCGGATCCAGGCGAAAGCGTACCCAAATATGATGATGCCACCCTGCGCCAATGACCATTAACCTGCGTGTGAGAGTGACGCAGGGATGAATGCTTGAACAGTTTGGTAGAGCGTAACGGCTCGGTCGGCGGAGCACTTTGGCGCTGTCTGGCCTGCACCGTGCTGGGTCTGGCGATGTCTCTGCTGCCGGTCAGCCAGGTGGCGGCCGACGACGGTGCCCTGGCGCAGGCGGATGCGCATTACGATGCAGGCCGCCTGCGGGAAGCAATGGCGTTGCTGGAGGGGCTTGAGGCGGCGGAAGCGGTGGCGCCCGCCAGGCTAGATTTGCGTCTCGCGCGCCTCCATTTCGCGGCCGGACGCTACGAGCAGGCCGCACAAACGCTGGCACGCTGCGCTGCCGCTGCAGATACGTTGAGCGCCTCCGAGGGGATAGCCCTGAGGCTGGAACAGGGACACCTGGCCGGCCAGCTCGGCAAGCCCGGCGAACAGGCTGCGTTCTACAGTGATGCGGCGGTGATGGCGCGTGACGCGGAGCGCCGCGACCAGCAACTCTCCGCGACCGTCAATCTGCTGCGTGGCCTGCTCGACGCCAAAGAACTGGTCGGTTTCGATCAAGCCCTGGACAGCGCGGATCAGCTGATTGCCTCCATGGAGGAGGACAGGGCTTTTCCTGCGCTGGCCGTTTCCCTTGGTGATGTGCTGCTACGCGCCCAGGATGAGCTGGCCTACGGCCCGCAGCTGGAGGCGCAGGCGGCGGCGTTGTTCGACGCGGCTGCGCGCCATGCCGAGCGCCCTGCGGACTTGGGATACGCCTTTGGCTACCTGGGGCTCGTTGCGGAGCGGGCCGGGCAGCAGGCGCGGGCGCTCGATCTCACCAACCGGGCGATCTTTCAGGCGCTGGAAGCCGACGACGAAGCCCAACTTTATCTCTGGGAGTGGCAGGCCGGACGCCTGTTGGTGCACTCCGGCGCCCTGGAAGCAGGCGAACAGGCCTATGCGCGTGCGGTGCAGGTACTTGCCGGCGTGCGCGGCGACCTGCCACCGGGCGCGAAGGGCTTTTTCGCGCGGCGGGTGCAGCCTTTGTACACCGAATACGCGGACATCATGCTGCGCAGGATCGGCGCGCTCGAAGACGGCGCACAGAAGCAGCAGCGCCTGCGCAACGTGCGAGGAGTGCTGGAAACGCTGAAGCGCGCCGAGGTGGAAGACTACTTCGAAGACCAATGCCTGGTGGCCGACCAGGCGGCGGACGATCAGCCGCTGGCGGATGCATCCACCGCGGTGATATACCCTGTGTTTCTCGACGACCGGATCGAGCTTGTCGTTGAGGTAGGCGGCAACTTTGCCCAGTTCACCACCCCGGTGGGTCGGGATCGCGCCAATCGTTCCGTGCGTCGACTGCGCGTAAACCTGGAACGCTACACCTCGGAGAGCGATTATCTGGCCCCGGCGCGTGAGCTGTATGGCTGGCTGATCGCGCCGCTGGCGCCGTATCTCGAGGCGCAATCGGTCAGCACACTGGTCATCGTTCCCGAGGGCAGCCTGCGTACCATCCCACTCGCTGCGCTGCATGACGGCGAGCAGTTTTTAGTGCAGCGCTATGCCATCGGCACGACCCCGGGCATCGATATGATCAGCCGCGGCGGTACGGGTAAAACCAAGCAGGGACAGGCGCTCATCGCAGGCCTGACCGAATCCGTGCAGGGTTTCGCGGGGCTACCCAACGTGCAGCGGGAGATCGACACCATCGCATCGATGTATCGGGGGACGGCCATGCGGGACGACGCGTTCCGTCTGGATGCCGTCACCAGCGAGCTGCAGGAACAGGGCTA
>JAUILW010000308.1 GCA_030432795.1 Gammaproteobacteria bacterium | reverse complement strand
GAGCGTTTCGGTTGTTTCCTGGGCGGCAAGCCTGGACACCATCGTCATTACTCAGGGACGTGACAATCCCACCAAAGTAGCGGTGGTACCGTCGCGAATGGACCCTGCGCTCGGCAGCCTGCCGGAGCTCTCCGACATCGTTGGTTTCGACCTCGCGCGCAGCGGTGATTTCGCGCCGATCGACCGTGACGACATGCTGTCGTTGCCGTCGCGTCCGGAAGAAGTGTTCTTTCGTGACTGGCGCATTCTGGGTGCAGAGTATGTCCTGGTGAGCCAGGCTCGGGCACAGGCGGATGGCCGCATTGCGCTGGAGTATCACCTGTTCGATGTGCCCAATGAGCGGGAGATGGCCACCGACGTGGTGATTGGCCGGCGCGATCAGTGGCGCGATATCGCCCATCATGTGGCTGACGTGGTGTACCAGAACGTCACCGGCGTGCGGGGCGCGTTCTCGACCAAGATCGCGTATGTGCTGGCGCAGAATTCCGGCACCTCTCGTGCCACCTATTCGATCGAGATCGCCGACTCCGACGGCGAGCGCTCACGTACCCTGTTCACCTCCAACGAGCCGGTGATGAGCGTCAGCTGGTCACCTGATGCGAGGAAGGTTGCCTATGTGTCTTTTGAGACCAAGCGGCCGACCATCGTGGTGCATGACATAGCCAGCGGCGCCCGCGAGCGGATATCGGCGTTCAAAGGCATCAACGGTTCGCCGATCTTCTCGCCGGATGGCAGAAGCTTGGCGATGGTGCTGTCCAGGGATGGTGATCCCGAAATTTATGTGTTGAATCTGGCCGACAAGAGCCTCCGGCGTATCACCCGCAATCGCGCCATCGACACGGAGCCGAGCTGGACGCCGGATGGTAAGCGCCTGATCTTCACCTCCGACCGCAGCGGGCAACCGCAGATCTACCAGGTGGACCTGGCCACCAACCAGCAGGAAAGACTGACCTTCGAAGGCGACTACAATGCCCGGGCGCGGATGCTCGATGATGGCAACCTGGTTTACATCCATCGCGCCAACGGTGTCTACCACGTGGCCTGGCAGGACATGCGCCGCGGTCGTGTGGTGCCGCTGACCCGCACAGATCTCGACGAATCTCCCTCTGTAGCCCCAAATGGCGCTATGTTGATCTATGCCACACAACAACGGGGTAGAGGTATACTAGGCGTCGTTTCCATCGATGGCAGCGTAAAATATCAGCTACCTTCGTCTTCGGGCGATGTTCGGGAGCCGGCCTGGTCGCCGTTCATGAATCCGTTGTTGGGGCAGTAACACGCCCTGTGAATCATGTTTGTGACTTTTGATCAGCCGTGGGAGTCATTGCGCGGGTAAGGGTGCGCGGATAGGTGATAGTGCGTCTGGAAGCGCCATACAAACAAAACAATCCAACTAGGAGATGATGATGTTCAAAGAACGTCTGACCAGCTTGATCGCGTTGACTCTGGTGAGCTTCGTGCTCGCGGGCTGTGCGGGGCAGGACACCGAGCCGCAACCCCTGCCTGAAACGCCGGAAGAGCCGCGTGATGCAACACCGCCTGCCACCGCGCAGCCGGAGGAGTTTGCCGATTTCGATGATATGGGTCGTCCGGTGGATCCGCGCACGGGCAGACTGTTGGATCGCACCTTCTACTTCGATCTCGATCGCTCGAACATCCGTCCTGCGGATCTTGCTGTTCTGGAGATGCACGCGCAGATCCTCAACCGCAACGCGGGTAAGTCTGTGGTCATCGAAGGGCATTGTGACGAGCGCGGCACGCGCGAGTACAACCTGGCGCTGGGCGAGCGTCGTTCCGATGCCATCCGACGCTTTCTGACCAGTGCTGGTGTGTCTTCGCGACAGATCGAAACCGTCAGCTACGGTGAGGAACGTCCGGAAGACCCGGGCCACGACGAGGCCGCTTGGCAGCGAAACCGTCGTGCCGTGCTGATCTACCGATAAGCACGCCCATGGCTCTGCGCTGCCTCGTACTTCTTCTGATGAGCACTCCGCTGCTGGCGGCGGTGCCTGTGGAGGAACGTGGCGGCGCTGAGCCAGCTACCACCACCCGTATGGCTCCCCCACCGCGGGTGTACAACACGCCGCAGGACGAGCCGCCGCGGCAGGCCAGCGGGTTGGCTGAACTGTTCAACGAGCTGCAGTTGCTGCGTGGAGAAGTGCAGGAGCTGCGCGGGCTTACTGAGGAGCAGGCGTACCGGATCAAGCAGCTCGAGGCCAAACAGGACGAGCAGTATCGGGATATCGATGGTCGGCTGGCAGCGCTTGCGACCGCCCCCAGGTCAGGGCCTGCCGCAGTAGTCAGTGGCGATGGCGCCGAGTCAGCGCCGAGAACGATTACCCGTAGCACGAATATCCCTGGTAACGAGAAGGACGCCTATGCGGCAGCCTTCGATGCCATGAAAGCGCGCCAGTTCGATGCGTCCATCGACCAGTTTGGTGTGTTCGTGCAAACCTATCCCAACGGTGAGCTCACGCCCAATGCCTTTTATTGGCTCGGTGAGCTGCATCTTGCCAAGAGCGATACCGAACAGGCCCGACAGGCTTTCGCGCAGCTGATCAACCTCTATCCGGATCACCAGAAGGTGCCGGACGCCATGTACAAGATGGGTGTGGTGTACCACCGTCTGGGTGACCGCACTCGGGCGCTGGAGTACCTGCAGCGGGTGCGTAGTGCGCATCCCGGCTCATCAGCCGCGGGGCTTGCGGAAACTTACGCCGCGGAACTCGAGTAGCGCACCCGCGCGTCCATGAGTTTGCGGATCACCGAGATTTTTGCCTCCATTCAGGGGGAAACCACTTTCTCCGGCTTGCCGACGACCTTCGTGCGCCTTACCGGCTGCCCACTGCGTTGCACCTATTGCGACACTGAGTACGCCTTTCACGGTGGCGAGCGCATGACGATGGATGCGGTGCTGGAGACAGTTGCTACGCATGGGTTGAACGCAGTGTGCGTCACCGGCGGAGAACCTCTGGCGCAACCTGAGGTGCACACGCTTCTGACCGTGCTCTGTGACCGCGGCTACCGGGTATCCCTCGAGACCAGCGGTGCTCTGGATATCGCTGCGGTGGATGAGCGTGTGGCGCGCATTGTCGACTTCAAGACGCCAGCTTCCGGTGAGAGCTCTCGCAACCTTTGGTCGAACGTGCGATACCTGCGCAGTCGCGACGAGGTGAAGTTTGTCGTGTGCGATCGCGAGGACTACGACTGGGCGCGGTTCAAGATCGACGAGCACGAACTCTCCCGGCGCGCTGGTGAGGTGCTGCTGTCACCGAGCGCCGATGCGCTGGCGCCGGCGGATCTGGCTGCGTGGATCGTGGAGGATCGGCTGCCAGTGCGCATGCAGCTGCAGCTTCACAAAGTCATCTGGGGAAACGAGCCAGGAAGATGAGCAGGCCCGCAGTTGTTCTGGTATCCGGCGGGCTCGATTCTGCGACTACCCTCGCCGTTGCTCGTTCTCAGGGATTTGCCTGTTATGGTTTGTCGGTGCGTTACGGCCAGCGTCACGTCGCGGAACTCGAGGCAGCAAACCGGGTGTGTGCGGCGCACAGGTGCGTGGAGCACAAGACCGTGCCCATCGACCTGTCTATGTTTGGCGGTTCGGCGCTGACTGACGCGGCCATCGATGTGCCGGAATCGTCCACCGAAGGCATTCCCGTCACGTACGTTCCCGCGCGCAACACATTGTTTCTGTCGCTAGCGCTGGCCTGGGCGGAGGTGGTTGGCGCACGCGACATTTTCATTGGCGTCACGGCTGTGGATTACTCCGGCTATCCGGATTGCCGGCCGGAGTTCGTTGAGGCTTTCGAGAACCTCGCCAATGTGGCAACGAAAGCGGGCGTGGAAGGGCAGAGGTTCACGGTGCACACGCCGCTCATAGATCTTGGCAAAGCAGACATCATTCGCCTGGGCGTGCAGCTCGGTGTGGACTACGCAGCCACGGTCTCCTGCTATCAGGCGGGCCCCAGCGGCGAAGCTTGCGGGGTGTGCGACAGCTGCCGGTTCCGTCGGGCGGGCTTTGAGGAGGCTGGCGTGCCGGACCCTACCCGATATCGTGCAGGGTGAGCTTACAGATAGATGGAAAACTGAGGGTTGAGAGGGTCCGGGTACGCGACTACAATGCGCGCCCTCTGGGTGGTTAGCTCAGTTGGTAGAGCACCGGGCTTTTAACCCGTTGGTCCTGGGTTCGAGCCCCAGACCACCCACCACACTTTTTTCGAAGAAAAAAGTGTGGGCACCCCCAGACAGCACTCTGCGGAGCAATGTGCGAGAAGGGCTCTTTCTCTCCCCTGCTTTCATTTTTATTGGCCGATGCGATAGGGCTCAACCCGCCTGAAAGGTGCAGGCGGGAATCTCTACGATTGGACGTTACCCTCCCTTTCGCACGTTTTTGCTGAGCAAAAACGTGCTGCCGGGTGTGCGCGTTTCTTTGCCGCTTTGCGGCGGAAAAACGCTAGGGGTCGTAGGGTGCGCCTGTGCCGGAGGAGCCCATGAAGATCTTGCGGCCGTCTTCGAAGGTCACGTCGCGGCCGTTCGCGCGGTTTGAGCGGTCTTTGGCCTGATAGCCGTCAACAACGATCATGGTGCCGGGCTTGA
>JAUILW010000307.1 GCA_030432795.1 Gammaproteobacteria bacterium | reverse complement strand
GTGCTGTCCAGTACCGCTTGCCTGATGGTGTGGGATACTTCGGGCCATGAAGTTCTTCGCCAAGCTGCGCAGCCTCGGTCCAACGGTGCGAACCCGCCTGGTTACGCTGTCCAACTTTCTGGCGGCATTGGCTGGGCTCGTCGTTCTCTACTCCGTGCTGTTCCAGCTTCTGATGACCTATGAGGCTCGAGAGTACTCCTGGCTCACGGGCCTGTACTGGACGCTTACGACGATGGCGACGCTGGGGTTTGGCGATGTGGTGTTCCACTCTGATCTCGGCCGGGCGTTTTCCATAGTGGTGCTGCTTTCGGGCATTATTTTCATGCTCGTTCTGTTGCCTTTCATGTTCATCCAGTTCGTTTACGAACCCTGGGTAACCGCCCAGTCCGGCAACCGAATCCCGCGTGGTGTCGACCGGAACATGGAAGGACATGTCATTCTCACGCTCTACGGTCCGGTGGCAGCGGCGTTCATCAGTAAGCTCAGGCAATTCAACTACCCGTACGTGTTGGTCCTTCCGGACGAAGCCGCTGTCATTGAGCTGCGCGATCACGGTGTCGAAGCGATCTGCGGTGATCTCGACGATCCGGAAACCTTTCGCCGCGCCCGTGTGGACACCGCCGCGATGATTGCAACCACCCGTTCGGACATCGAAAACACGACGGTAGTCTTTACGGCCAGGGGTGTGGCGCCGGAGGTGCCGATCTTCGCCACCGTCCGGGAGGCGTCGGCGGGCGATATCCTGCGGCTGGCCGGTTGTACCCGCACGATCAACCTGGCCGAGCTCATGGCCAATGCGCTTGCCCGACGTGCGATTGGCGGCAACCGCCTCGCACACGTCGTTGGCCAGATCGATGATCTGGTCATTGCTGAAGTGGACGCCTCACGCACCTCTCTGGTGGGCGCAACGATGGGCCACGCGCAGGCGAGCACTGCCGTGAGCATCGTTGGTGCCTGGACCCGCGGCCGATTTGAGAGTGGCGAGGAAGAGACCCTGATCGAAGAGGCGATGACGTTGGTCATGGCGGGCGCGCCAGCGGACATCAAGGAGTTCGATCGCGAGAACCGGAAAGCGCCAGAAGGCACCGGGCTGTCGCACCCGATCGTCATCGTCGGCGGCGGGCGAGTCGGTCGTTACACTGCCCGGGCACTTGCGTATCGCGGCATCGAGTACCGCATTGTAGAGATGTTGCCGGAACGCGTTCCGGATGAAGAAGCTTACGTGCTGGGCTCGGCGGCGGATCGCGCAACGCTCGAACTGGCCGGCATCGACAAAGCGCCAACGATCATCATCACGCCGCGCGATGATGAGATGAACATCTATCTCACGATCTTCTGCCGCTTGCTGCGGCCGGACATCCAGATCATCGCCCGATCGACGCTGGAGCGAAACGTCGCGGCGCTTCACCGGGCAGGAGCAAACATGGTGATCTCCTACGCCTCAATGGGTGCGGCGGCGTTTTTCAATCTGTTGGAACGCAGCGATCTGCTCATGATTGCCGAAGGTCTGGACGTGTTCAAAGTGCCCGTGCCCGAAGCGCTGGTTGGAAAAACGTTGGCGGAGGTGGAGATCCGGCAGAAAACCGGCTGCTCCGTGATCGGGATCGACAAGCACGATACAACCATTACCGACCTTCGTCCGCACACGACGTTTCCTGCGGGTTCGGAGATCGTCCTGATCGGTAGCGCGGAAGACGAGCGACGTTTCTTTAGGACTTTCGCTGGTAGGGGTGCCGCATGAAACTCAGGCGCTCGCCATAGGCCGCGACCTGGATCACTTGGCGAACCGTTACCCGCGCGTCGCTGGTGCGCGGTGTTCCTCGGGTAACTGGCATAGACGTTTCATCCGGGTCGTGGAGCCGTCCACGTACTCCCACACCAGGTGCTCGCCATCCATGTAACGCCTGACTACCACCGGTCCCCATCCGAACGGGCGAAATTCTAAAATGCCGTTGTTCCAGAACATGCCCGCTGATGTGCGCGGGCAGTAGGGCTTGCCATTGATGCTGAAAAGTACCATTCCTTCGGTGTCGTCGGTGTTGTAACCGGCGGTGCTGTTGGGGCCGGAGTCGTGGATGATACCGCTGGCTGTCACCACCGTGCGCTCGCCACACTGCTCGATGCGTTCCACGTGCCCAACTTTGCCGGTGACGGCGAGCCACAAGCCGCGCAGGTCATCAGCGCCTTCGGGCAGTGGTTCGGTGCATTCACGCAGAATGGGTAGGGGAAAGTGTTCGTATGCACAGCCTGGCGTGTTGCCTTTAGGTATGTCTGCCGCGCGCTTACCGTTGCCGTCGAGAACGGGTAAGTCGCAGTAGTTGATGAGGCTGCCGTCGCCGGCAAGGGTTTGCGGGTCGATGGTCAGTGGAGGCCGAGGTGAGAAGAACGCGAACCAGAACAGTACAGCAGCGATCACTGCGGCAGACGCGAGGATGGTGGCGATGATCCTGACCGTGGTGCGCACTGTTGGCGGCCTCAAGGTAATGAGGAACATTGTGAATAGTGTTGGAGCGCACGGGAAGCACTGGCGGCAGTTGCATTGAAAGCGCGGTGTGAAACCTGTTCAATGGCCGCGCATTCGGTGAGGGTTGGAACATGACGCATGGGCTGCGGGTAGGCATGACGCCTCCAGATGGCTTCTGGGGCGCTGATGTGGGCGCGCGGCGGGACATGCTCGACCGGCTCGTGTCGAATGGCATCGATCATGTGTTCATGGCGGACCATGTGTCTTTTCACGATGGCTCGGGCACCGACGGATTCGTGGAGATTGCAGCGCTCTCCCAGCTCAACCCCGACATCGGTGTGATGATCAGCATCTACCTGTTGCCGTTGCGCCACCCGCTGCCCGTGGCGCGCCAACTTGCCACGATGCACAAGATCGCCCCTGGCCGTATGTTGTTTGGCGTGGGTATTGGCGGCGAAGACCGTCATGAAGTGGAAGTGTGCGGCGTTGATCCCTCCACCCGCGGTCGGCGCATGGATGAGATGCTGCCGCTCGTCCGCGCGCTCATGCGTGGCGAGACGGTGTCGGTGGATGGGGACTTTTTCCAGATTCACGAGGCGCGGGTGAAGCCCACCATTGATCCCCCCATTCCCATCATCGTTGGCGGCCGCTCGGACGCGGCGCTGCGTCGCGCCGGGCGTTTTGGTGATGGCTGGATCGGCGCATGGTGTTCGGAAAATCGTTTCACCAAGGCGCTGTCCTTGATTGAAGAGGCAGCTCAGTCCTGCAGCCGTGGCGCCGTTGCCTGGCAGCACGGTTATCAGCCATGGCTTGGCGTTGCGGATACCCGCGAGGAGGCAAGAGCGCTGGTGGCTGGTCAGATGGAGCGCTTCTACAAAGTGCCGTTCGAACAGTTCGAGCGCTACACCCCGTATGGCACGCCGGAACAGGTTGCCGAGGCGTTGTCCGGCTACGTGGAGCGAGGCTGTTCCATCCTCAACATGAAGGTGGTGGCCGGAAACGACGACGAGGCAATCGCCGCGGGTGGCATCATTGCCGAACGGTTGCGTTAGTGTCCCGATGCCGAGCGGAACTCGAAAACTGATGACGGAGGTGTGGCGATGAAAGTCGAACTGGTGCAGTCGTTGCACAGCGATCTGCCGGAGACAGATGACCATCCGTACCGCTCTGGCGCCTGGAAGCCCAATACCCGCGAGTACAACGCGTTTGAGCTTCCGGTGCGCGGTGAGATACCAACCGATCTTTCCGGTGTGTATCTGCGCAACACGGAAAACCCGCTCCTGCACGCCATCGGCCGCTACCACCCGTTCGACGGCGACGGCATGCTGCATTCGCTGTACATCGATAACGGTGAGGCAGAGTACCGCAACCGGGCCATCCGCACCGATGGGCTGCTGGCGGAGCAGGCGGCCGGTGAGCCCCTGTGGGCGGGACTCATGGAATCGCCGCGCAAGTCGCTACGCGATGGGTGGGGTGCACGCACCCGGCTGAAGGACGCTTCGAGCACCGACGTGGTCGTGCACGGCGGGCGCGCGGCTACGAGCTTTTATCAGTGTGGCGACATCTACGAGTTTAATCCGCGCACGCTGGAGCAGCTCGGCAAGGCGAGCTGGGTGGCAGGTGCGACGCCGGGGTGGGGCATCTCCGCGCACACGAAGGTCGATGAAACCACCGGTGAGATGCTGGTGTTCAACTACGCCAAGCAGGCGCCGTTCATGCACTACGGTGTGGTCAATGCACAGCGCGAACTCGTGCACTACGTGCCGGTAGAACTGCCCGGACCGCGCCTGCCGCACGACATGGCGTTCACCGACAACTACGTGATCCTCAACGACTTTCCGCTGTACTGGGATCCGCAGGCGCTGAAAGTCGATGCGCACGCGCTGACCTTCAACCCGGATATGCCGAGCCGCTTCGCCATTCTGCCGCGCCGCGGCGGGCCGGAAAGCATCCGCTGGTTCGAGGCGAAGCCCACCTTCGTGCTGCACTGGATCAACGCCTGGGAGGAGGGCGATGAGATCGTGCTGGATGGCTACTTCGAGGACAATCCGAATCCGGAGTTGAAGATCGACCCGAACGATCGTGCCAGTCTCTACCGCCTGCTCGACATGTACACCCTGCAGGCGCGGCCGTACCGCTGGCGCTTCAATCTGAAGA
>JAUILW010000306.1 GCA_030432795.1 Gammaproteobacteria bacterium | reverse complement strand
CGTTGATCGGGCTCGCCTCGCCAAACACCGCGGCCTGCGCCACGGCGACTTCCGCCAGCAACTCGCTCTCCACCCACTCCGGCTGCACGTTGCGGCCGAAGCTGGTGATAAAGCAGTTCTTGCGGCGCCCAGTGACGTGCAGATAACCATCCTCGTCGATGTGGCCAAGGTCGCCAGTGGCAAGCCAGTCGCCGTCTTCCGGCGGTTCACCCAGATATCCCAGCATGCCGGCACCGCGCACCAGCACCTCGCCCCGGCCATCGATGTGCACCTCGGCGTGTGGCAGCACGCGTCCAACCGTACCGGGCCGGTCCGCATCCGGACGGTTCAAAGTGAGCACCGAGCCACACTCGCTGAGCCCGTACCCTTCGTACACGGGAATGCGCTGGTTTCGTGCACGGTGAATGAGATCCGGCGCCACCTTACCGCCGCCGACCGCGGCGAAGCGCAGGGACTCAGGCCGGTCCAAACCGAACTCAGCAGCAGCGGTCAGGGCCAGCAGCTGCTGCGGCACCAGGATCGTGCTCTGCGGTCGCCGCGCAGTGAAAGCGCTGACAAATGTCTGTACATCGAGCCCCGTGGCGCCTCCGACACCAAGGCCCGCAAGCGGCAGCGCGGTGACGATGCTGCCGTTGTAGATATTGGCGTAGATTCCTGCGAGGTTCTCGAGCAGCAGCGCGTACGGCAGAACGCTCAGGTGCGATTGCACCTGCAGCTGCGCCAGTGCCTCAAAGAGCGATCGCGCGGTTGACAGCATGTGCTGCACTGACAGGCACACCCCCTTGGGCGCGCCCGTGGAGCCGGAGGTGAACGTGATTTTCGCGGTACCGTCGTGCAGTGCCGGCGGTGCTGACAGACAGCGCTGGGCAATGTTCAGCCCTGCGTAGCAGGCGGCCGGCGCAAAGCCCATCGGTACATGGCTATCATCGGCGATCCACGCATCGATGCCCGCGCGCTCCAGCACGTGCGTCACCTGCTGGGAGCTGAAGAACGCAGGAATTGGCACCGCAACACATCCGCCGGCAAGCAACGCCAGATCCAACGCCACCCACTGCATACTGTTTTCGGCGCGCACGGCCACGCGCTTCGCATTCAGGGCATCAAGCCGCAGCTGCCAGGCTTGCGCAGCACCCAGTAGCTGCGCCCCGTTGTACGTACCCGTTGCATCCCTGATCACCGCTTGCGTATCGCGCCGCGCGCAAGCATCCAGCAGGCTGTGCACAGCCGGGTCGGCGCTCCTCATGCCACTTGCTCCCGCGGCGCAAGCGCACTCTGGGCGATGGGGCCAGCGCTGGCCAGGGCGCCGACGAGCACCCTCGGTGCGCTTTCATAGTAGGTTCCCCAGCGACCCTGCTCCTCAGCGCTGAGACAATCCACGCTCGCCGGGCCCAGGTCCTCCACGCGCCAGCCGCGGCTTGCGAACATACGCCGCACACAGGCCGTACCGGTGCAGACCAGGCAAAGATAGCCATCGGCCAGCAGACGCAGCGCGATCTCCGGCAGCAGCCGCGCGACGATGCGAGCATCGCGCAGGCTCAGGTGCGCAAGTTCGACCACGGTTTGCGGCTCGTAGGCGGCAGTTGCCTGTGCCAGCCCCTCGGGTTGGTAGATAGCGCTGCCGAGACCGTCAGCCGGCGTACGCAGGCCATACGCCGCCACCAGCATATCGGCGGCATACACACCGAACAGGCGAGGCGCGCTCACCGCCAGCTCGGCGCCGAAATGCGCCTTGAACTGGGCTCGGATGAATACTTCGACTCGGGCTCGGCTCAGCGGATCGCAGGCTTCGGCGATCCGCAACGGGGTGTCATTCAAAAGACTTCTCCACTGCGGTTGTGCGCCTGGTGAGTGCGTCCGCCGCTGAGAATCAATCGGTGCTGGTTCACATTTTTTGTGACAGATTGTTTCTGAAGCGCGATTGATTTACCCGCAGCAGACACACCAACGGGCTATGCACGACTCCGACCGCACACTCGCAAGACGCATGCACAAAGGCAGCGATGCCGCCTACCGCGCGTTTTTTGACGAGTATTTCCCCAGGCTGTACCGATTCTGTACCCGCCGACTCGGCGAGTTGGAAGCCGAGGAAGTCACCCAGACCGTGCTGGCGGACGCGATCCGTGGCATTGGCAACTACCGCGGCGAGGCGAGTTTGTTTACCTGGCTATGCCAGATGGCGCGCTATCAGATCAGCGCCTACTACCGGCAACGCGAACGGCGTCCACATCTGGTGGCGGTGGAAGACAGCCCGGAGGCGCGCGCAGAGCTCGAGTCGCTCGGCGCCGAGGAGCACCTGGCACCGGAGGCGCACGCCGTATCAGATGAAACCCAAGCGCTGGTGCAGCTCATCCTCGACCACCTGCCAGGAGACTACGGCCGCATTCTGGAGTGGAAGTACATGTACGGTTACAGCGTCGAGGAGATTGCCACCCGGCTTGGCAGCACTGCGGTGTCCGTGCAGTCGAAACTGGCGCGAGCCCGGGAGGCATTCCGCGACCAGCACACTGCGCTGCGTGCCACGACAGCGCCGGTGAAACTCAACAAACCATGACGTGGCGACGTAAGGACATACCCGGAAGGTCATACATATGAACCCCGAGAAAGACGACATCGATGCCCTGCTCTCTGCGAGCGCGCCCCGGCCGGAGCCGCCGGAGGACGTTCGAGCACGTGTGCAGACACACGTAGACGCAGTATGGCAGGCGCGTAAACGCCGCCGCCGGCAGGGCTATATGGCACTCGCCGCCGGCGTATTGCTTGGCGTCGCCGCGGTTCTGTTCATCCCAGAGCAACAGGCAGGCTTCGACCTGCAGGTAACCTCCGCAGATACGCTGTGGCTGAACGGCCACAAAGTGCAGCCTGGTACGGTGCACGTCCCCGCCAACGGCACGCTGGTTGCAGACGGGACGAGCATCCTGAGGCTGCCGGGCGGTGCGGAAATGCGCCTGCGCAGCGGCGGCACGCGCGTGCACTGGCGAACGGCCGACGCGCTGGACCTCGATGCCGGCGAGGTGTTCGTGCGCTCCAATGGCGGCAAACTGGCCCTGCACACACCGTTCGCCACGTTTCGCAACACCGGTACCGTGTTCCGGGTGGCGGTTGAATCCGACCAGGCGTTGCTGGCCATGCGCGAAGGCGAGGTGCAGGTAGAGTCTCCGCACGGCTCGACCACCGCTCGCGCGCGTCAGAGCACCGGCGATGTCGTGGTGGTCGACCGACACCGCGTGCAGACGACACCCGCTTCGCTGGACGCCCCGGGCTGGGCCTGGTCGGCTGACGCACCGGCAGGCTATCCACAGGGTGTGGTGAGCGAGGTTCTGGCGGCCATAGCGCAGGACCTGCACAAGCCGCTGTTGTTCGCATCACCCGAGGCTGCGAGGCGCGCCCGGGAGGCCAGGGTGAGCGGCGATCTGTCCGGAACCACGGCGACATCCGCACTCACCATTGCGCTCGGTATCGCAGGTCTCGAACAGGACACCGAGCGGCAGGACGCCATCGTCGTGCGCCTTTCTAGGGCCGAGGCGAGGGACTAAACTGCCCGACCCCTGCCGCCTCGAGGCCCGTCCGGTGCGTCTAGTCGCCGCCATGCTGATGCTTTGTGCCTGTACGGCCCGGGCTGACCCTGCCCCAACGCTCATCAGTGCCCTGGAGCAGCTGCGTGCGGCTGGGCTGCCGGTTATCTACAGCACGCGTCTCGTGCGGCCGGACTATCTCGTGGGCGAGGTGCCCGATTCATCGCGTCCGCTGGCCGAACAGGCCGCAGCGTTACTCGCTCCCTTTCCCCTGAGGCTGCAGCAAAGCGACTCGGGCGTGTGGTTCGTGGTACGACAATGGAAGCCCGATACGCCACCGCGCACCGAGGTCCAGCAGGTCGCTCCCATGGAGGAAATCATCGTCACGTCGCGCCGGCGACTGGTGCGGGAGTGGCAAGCACAGCACCAGCTGGACGGCGCGCAGCTCGAGACCATCCCCTCCATCGGCGACGACCTGCTGCGGTCGGTCAACCAGTTGCCCGGACTCGCCCACTCCGGCGTAAGCGCCAGGCAGTTCTCCCGCGGGGCGAACAGCGACGAATCGCTCTATCTGCTCGATGGCATGGAAGTCATCGAGCCATTTCATCTGACCGACTACGAGGCGCTGTTCAGTGCCGTGAACACGAACCTCATCGGTGCCGTCAACGTCTACCAGGCCGGCTTCCCGGTGCGCTACGGCACGCGGCTGGCAAGCGTCATCGATATGGAGGTGATTCCGCCCGCCGAGCAGTTCGGCGGCGTCGTGGATTTCAATCCTCTGCTGGCCAGCGCCATGGTCGAAGGTCGACCGGGGACGAATCTCGCCGTGCTCGCCTCCATACGCCAGAGCGTGCTGCACAAGCTCGGCGGTTCATTCAACGATCGATACGGCGAGCCCCGCTTTCACGACGAGTACGCACGCCTGGTGTGGGACGGCGGCGAACACAGCCTGCAGCTTGCCGCCATGGCCAGCAACGACGAACTGGACCTGCGGGATCCATCCACTGCAGAGGCAGCGAGCTCCGACTTCCACAACACCGTCATCTGGCTGGCTGGAACGCACACGCTGCCTTCACAGGACAGCCTGCGCTGGCGTTTGAGCCACGACACCATCGACAACG
>JAUILW010000305.1 GCA_030432795.1 Gammaproteobacteria bacterium | reverse complement strand
GCCAACGGCACTACCAAAGAGCCAATTCTGGCGCTGGCCGGCTGGCCACTGATCGACCGGCAAAGCCGCATCCTGCTCGATAGACTCGACCCGCACTCCGAGAACACCTACGCGGAGCCGTTGCTGTGATACCACGACCTTCCCTGGCGCTCACCGATCTCGCCGTGCGGCTGGCGACCAAAGTCGCACCAAACACCACGGAGACGTTCTACGCCGCCGACGCCGGGTTGATCGCCCAGCTCATGCTGACGCTGGCGCAGGAGTATGAGCGCGGCGTCGAGACCCGCATGAATGACATCGACGAGATGCGCACCCTCCTGCGCAGCGCGCCACCAAGTGACGATATCGATGCCTTTCTCGCGCTCGCACCCATAAGCCTGGCACTCGCCGACGTCAATGCCGTGCACGATACCGGTACACGGCTGCTGATCGATGTACACGCCTGGGCAGAGGTGCACGACGAGCCCTTGAGCCTGCAAATCTGGCGCTACCTGCGCCGTCACTGCGAGCGGCACAAGTTCGAGCTGCCCTGACCGGGCCGGCTATCGCGCCCGGCTGGTCATCCAGAGGTAGGCGGGCAACGCGCAGGACAGGCCGATGAGCAGGTTCACGGCAACGAACGGCCACGGCGATGGCCCGTCGCTCCTGCTGAACATGTACACCCAGAACACTGCCGAGGAGATCAGCACATCCGCGGCGAAGCCACCAGCGGCGCCGTTGGCGAACAACGCTCCAACAAAACTGCCGAGTGCCATCCCCTCCTGCGCAAAAAACTGCGCAAAGAATGCGTAGGGCACGACCGCACCGACAATGGCGAGGACCAGATAGAGATGGCGCATGGGTTGCTCCGCTGCTAAAACACCCGGCCAACATACATGCGCGCAGCGCAGTGCCCAATTACGTCGCAGGTAACCAGATGGCAGAAATCGCGGCCTCGTTTCCCTTGCTGCTCAAATCCTGGCGGCAGTACCGCCGGCTCAGCCAGCTCGAGCTTGCCAGCCACTCCGGCATCTCCCAACGGCACATCAGTTTTCTGGAAACTGGCCGCTCGAACCCCAGCCGTCCCATGGTCATTGCTCTGTGCGAGTCGCTGAACGTACCGTTGCGCGAGCGCAACACGTTGCTCGCCGGCGCCGGTTTCGCGCCCGTGTACCGGGATGAAGCGCTGGACCACGACAGCCTGCAGTTCTTTCGCGAAACGCTGGCCACGGTGATCGAACACCACGAGCCATACCCTGCCCTGGTGCTCGACGGGCGCTGGAACGTGGTGATGGCCAATCAGGCTGCCGTTGCATTCTTCGGCATGTTTGTGGATCCGCTCGCGCTGGTCGCTGGCGACACCAGGGACTTTCGCATCATCCGCATGTGCCTGGAGGAGGACGGGCTCAAGCCTTCGGTCGTCAACTGGCACCAGCTGGTGTACGCATTGCTGCAGCGCTGCCGCCGCGCGCTCGCCGCAAACCCTGGAGATGAGGGACTCAAAGCACTCATCGAGGATATTACCGGGCATCAAGACGCACCCGCGCATTGGCTCCGGCCGGATACCGCCGGTGCAGCACCGGTGCTCGACATGACCCTGGAGAAGGATGGTAAGCGTTATGCGCTGTTCACCATGCTCGCCCACTTCGGCACGCCGGAGCATGTGACCCTGCAGGAGCTGTCGGTGGAAACCTTCTACCCCGCAGATGCGGCGACCAGAAGTTTCTTCGAGCAAAGCCGCGCAGATCTGCAAGCGCCGAAAAACTGACGCGGCCAATGTAAAAAGCCTCGGCGTTTTTGTGACGCTGTCTACACTTATTCTGACCGACAGTCGATGTGGCTGCCGTGCGCGCTATGCTGTGCGCGCTGGTCCTAGTCCGACCTGCATGGAAGAAACGAAGCCAAGGAAGGCTATGCCCTGCTCGAAGTTGATTCGTCTCACGCTCGCGATCCTGCTCATTGCCTCAGGCCAGGCAGCACACGCCGCAGCATCCCTTACGCAAAGCAAAACAGCGACCAGCGCCAGCACCAATCTGGAAGCGGGTATGACGGTGACGTTCGACATCGTCATCAGCAACGACATCGGCGCTACCGCCGCCTTCGACCTGGCCGTATCGGACACACCGGCTGCCCAGTTCACCAGTTGCGCCCTCGACAATGTCATCGGCGGCGCGGGCGCAGGAGATCCCTTCGCAGGCGGCTTCACGTTCACCTCGTTCACCGGCACCACACCCAATGCGCTCGACCCGGGTGATAGCGTCACGCTGCAGGTGAGCTGTGATCTGGCAACCAGCGTCGAAGACAACAGCAGCTACGACAATCACGCAGACATTTCCTACGCCAATACCCTGGGCGGCCCGACCATCGGTCCGACGCAAACCAGTGATACCGTCAGCACCGCAGCGCCGGAGATTTTCAGCGCCATCATTGCCACCTCCGAAGCACACACCTCCGACAGCACCGCTGACACGGTGGGCGACCCGCGCCCCTTGGTGATCGGCGAGAACGTGCGTTACCGCATCTGGGCGTACGTGCCATCAGGCAACATGGTCGGCACCACGCTGATCTCACAGCTGCCCGACGGTTTGGAGTACATATCCGGATCCGATGTGCTGATCGGTCTGGTCAGCACCAGCGGCACAAACCTCACAGCCAGCGGCGTGGCCTGCGCAGGGGGCACGGCACCTCGAGTGGGCAACGAGCTCACCAACCTCGCCACACTCGGGCTTGACTGCGTTATCTCCCCCACCAGCGGCGGCGTGGGCTCCGGGGATGACGTGGAGTTCATCCTGGGCAACGTGACCAACAGCGAGCAGGACACCGCCGACAAAGAGCTCATCGTCATCGAGCTGAATGCCAGCGTAGTGGGCGGTATCGCCGTCAACACCAACATGCCGCACCAGGGCCAGATCATCACGACGAACAGCGATGTCACCTCCACCAGCGAAGTGGCCCGCTACGTCCACGGCATCGTCGACATCACCGCCACCGTCACACCAACGTCCACCGGCGCCAACCAGACCGTGGAGTATGTGGTTACCCTGACCCACAACGGTGCCAGCGGCGCCGACGTGATGGATGTGGAGATCGTCGACATCCTGCCGGCGGGTATGGCCTATAACCTTGGTGCGGGCATCACCGGGCCACAGATTCCTGCGGTGCCAGGTACCGACACCTGCAACATCAGCGGCTTGACCATCAACGATGGTGACCCCAATGGCGCCGGACTGAGCATCGCCTTCGACAGCCTGGCACTGGGCGACGTGTGCGAGGTGCGCTACTCAGCCACCACGGATCCCGGCAGCACACCCGGGCAGCAGTACATCAGCGACGTGGACCTCACCTACACCACGCTCCCGGGCGCCGGCACCTCGCCCAACCCCACCGGCTCTCCTCCGGGTACCGACGCGGGTACGTTGCGAAGCGCCCAGACCACGGTGACCATCGACGGGCCAGACCTGACCAAGAGCATCGTCAGCACCGACTTACCGGCTACAGCAGACGGTACGGCAGACAACGGTGGCGACCCGCGGCCCGTAGCCATCGGCGAAGTGGTGCGCTACCGCCTGCTGACCCAACTGCCAGAAGGTACATCCTCCACCGCATCGGTGGACGAGAGCGTACCGGCAGGGCTCGCCTATGTCGCAGGATCGGCGCGCATGGCGCTGGTGAGCGACGGGTTGAACATCACCCCAAATCCAGCGATCTCCTGCAGTTCGGGCGTCCTTGGTCTTGCAGGCGACAACACCAACATCGCGCTGCTCACGCCAACCTGTGCGGTGGAGCCAGCCGGCGGTCCGTTCGGCTCCGGCACTGACCTGCAGTGGTCACTGGGCGATCTCACCAACAGCGACGCTGACGGCGACGACGAATACGTGCTGATCGAGTACGACGCGGTCGTCGTGAACGAGTCCGGCATGCAGCAGGCGGTGCAGCGCAACGGCACCTTCGACTTCACTGCCAACGCCGTAACTCTGGCCTCCAACGACGTATTCGTCGAGGTACGCGAAGGCCAGATCGGCGTCATCGCCGCAGCAACACCGAACCCTGCTGACAATCGCACAGACACCACGCCTGCAACCGCCTGGGATGTGACGATCAGCAATACCGGCAGCACCACGGCGTTCCAGGTTGGCGCGCCTGCCGGCGGAGGCATGCGTATCGTTCTACCGAGCGGAATGGGTGATATCTCAGGCATTGCCGTCACACCCACGGGCAACGTTTTCCTGAACGGCACAGCCACCGCTGTCATCGCCGGAAACATCAGCACCGCTACGACCAACAACACCAATGACACATTGGTTTTCGACCAGCCGCTGCAACTCGATGCCGGCGCCAGCCTGCTGGTGGAATTCAATGCGGAGGTGCTGGCAAGCGTGGCACCGGGCAGCAGTTTGAGCGGTACCGTCTCAGTAACCCACGCCAGCCTGCCGACGGGCACCTCGGCCGCAGGTACGCGCGATGCTGCAGACCAGCCGACCGGCACGGGTAACAACCCGATTACCAGCACCACCGTCACCAACGATTATCGCAGCGAATCGCCCCTTGCGCTCAACATCACGCCGGAAGCGCCTGCCATGACCGTTACTCACACGGTGTCCGCAGGGCCGGTAAGTCAGGGCAACGGCACCTACACCCTGACCTACACCACCACCA
>JAUILW010000304.1 GCA_030432795.1 Gammaproteobacteria bacterium | reverse complement strand
CCCGCGAACCCGGTGCCGTGCAGGTTGATGTTCGGCGCGAGGTCCGCCGCGACAGTGAGCACGTCATCGGCAAACGACACGAGCTCCACCTGCATGGCGGCAGACAGCGGTATCTGCTCGTACCACACCCGGGTGAGCTCCGCGCAGATTGCGTCGATGTCGGCTTGCGCCACGGGATTACCTCTCTGCAAAGCGAGGCCATCATAGCACCCGACGCTTTCTGTACACTGCGTCCGTGCCACGCAAGAAGATTCACGCCTACGGGCTTCGCTCCCCCCGCGCCTGGCCGACGTGGATTGCCGTCGGCTTTGGCTGGCTGGTCGCGCGCCTGCCTGTCGCTGCGCTGTTCGCCCTGGGACGCGGCATCGGCGTGCTCGGATACCACCTGGCAGGCAGCCGCAGGCATGCGGCCACCGTGAACATCAACCTTTGCTTTCCACAGCTATCTGAGGCTGAGCGTGCCGCCATGGTGCGCGCCACCTTCCAGCACACTGCCCTCGGCGCGCTGGAAGCCATGCTGCCGTGGCTGAACCCCGGGCGTGACCTGAGCCCACACATCGACGTGACCGGTGCTGAGCACTACAAAGCCGCGCAGGCTGAAGGCCGCGGGGTTCTGGTGCTGGCCGCACACTTCACCACCATGGACGTCATCAGCCAGCCTCTCGCCAGGCTCGGCACCTTCGACGTGATGTACCGTTTCAACAAGAACCCGGTGTGGGAGTGGCTGCAGGTCAGCGGGCGCCAGCACTACTTCGACGGCGTGGTGGAGCGACAGGACACGCGCCAAGTGCTCAAACGCCTGAAGGCGGGCCGCTCCATCTGGTACGCCGCGGATCAGGACTACGGCGCCAAACATTCGGTCTTTGCGCCTTTTTTCGGAGTGCCAGCGGCAACGATCACCGCCACCAGCCGATTTGCGCGGCTGAACCGCTCACCGGTGGTGCTGATGACCACGCACCGGGACCTGCGTGCACGTCGCTGGCGCATCGAGTTTCACCCGGCGCTGCGCGACTTTCCCACGGGTGATGACGTTGCAGACGCCACCGCCATCAACGCGCTGCTCGAGGCGCATATCCGTCGTCAGCCGGAACAATATCTGTGGGTGCACAAGCGCTTCAAAACCCGCCCGCCAGGCGAGGCACCGGTGTATTGAAGGCGTGTCAGCGGCGCGCCAGAAGCTCCTGCAGCCGTCGCGCAAGCGCTGACACGGAAAACTCCGCCTCTACCCTGAGCCGGGCGGCACCACCCGCCGGTGCCGATAGTGCGTCGGTCAAAGCACGCGCGACGCCCTGCGGCGTGTCGTCATCGTAGTAGACACCGCTGCCGCCCAGCACGTAACCAGGCCCCGGGGCACGGCCGCAGACCACGGTGACCTCGGCCGCCATGGCCTCCAGAGCCGTCATGCCGAATGCCTCGACGTCAGTAGCGGTGATGAGCAGCACATCGAAGGCAGGAAAGTACCGCCGCGCACCCGCGACGAAACCGCAACGCTGCAGGCGCGGGCTTTCGAGCGTCAACGTTCCTTCGCCCAACATGGCAAGTGTGGCATCCACGCGCATGGCATCGATGGCGCGCACAGCCAGCTCCGGACGTTTCTTGGGGTGCAATCTGCCCACCCACCCCACAACCGTGCCTTCGACGGGCAGGCCCAGCTGACGCCGCGCTTCTTCGCGGGGCAGCCGGTGCGCATCCAGCACCTCCAGATCGAGCACATTCGGCAGCAATTCAACGCCATCGACCACCGCCGCAAGCTCACTGCACACCGCCGGCGAAACGCCGGCGTAGGTCGCGTGTCGCTCGAAGTGTGCGGTCAGCCGCCGCCGCCAACGCGCAAAGTAGCGGAATTCGTGCGCAACAACGATGCGCTCGAGGCCGAGGCGGCGAGCCACACTTGCCGCCCGGTAGCGATGACAAATCGCCAGACGCGGCTTGTCCGTAAGCAGATGACGCACGGCGGACGCCATCCGACCGGTGGCGCGCATGTTGTGCGCATCAACGTAAACAAACCCCTGCACCGGCGCATCGCTGGGTGGCTGGAGAATCACGGTGCAACACTGCTCGCCAGCCATGCGCAGGGCTTTTTCATAGGCCAGGCAAAGCTCTGCAAACGGCGGGTAGTCGCTCGGGCAGAGCTGAACAATCATGCCGGCGGCACTTTGGTGACGAGGGTGTCGTTGAGTACCAGGTATTCGAGGTCGCAACCGAGGAACATGTTGATGGCATCTGCCGGGGTGCACACCAGGGGCTCTCCGCGACGATTGAGGGACGTATTGAGCACCACGCCGTTACCCGTGAGCTGCTCCAGCGCTTCAATGAGCGCGTAGTACTTGGGGTTGGTGTCTTTCCGCACGGTTTGTATGCGCGCCGTGCCGTCTTTATGCACCACCTCAGGCACCCGCTCCCGCCAACCTTCCTGCACCTGGAAAGTGATCGTCATGTAGGGGGCCGGATGGTCGGTGCCCACCATCTCGGGTGCGACACGATCGAGCACGCTGGGGCAGAACGGTCGCCAACGCTCGCGGAATTTGATCTGCTCGTTGATGCGATCGGCTATACCCGGAGCCGATGGACAACCGAGTATCGAGCGGTTACCGAGCGCCCTGGGACCGAACTCCATGCGCCCCTGAAACCACGCCACCGGATGGCCATCGGCAAGCAACTGCGCCGTTTCCCCAGGCGTGTCCTCCAGCCTGCGAGCATGCAGCGCTGCACCGTGGACGGCGATAGCATCGTTCACCGCCTTGTCATCGTAAGCCGGGCCGAGGTAGGCGTGCTGCATGGGTGCAAGCCCCTCGCCACGCTCGGCCGCGACGAATGTCGCTGCACCCAGGGCGGTGCCGGAGTCGCCCGCAGCGGGCTGCACGAACAATCGCTGCACATAGGGCAGATCGAGTATGTGCTGATTCAGCTTGACGTTCAGCGCTCCACCGCCGGCAAACGCAAGCTGACCGGTGTTGCGCAACTCATCTCCCAGATACTGCTCAAGCAGTGCAAGGCAGCGTTTCTCGAACAGATCCTGCACGGAGGCGGCATAGTCGATGTAGGGTTCATCCGCGGTTTCGTCCCGACGTGGCGGTCCGAGCCATTCGATGAGCTTCGGACTGAAGTAGTAACCATGTCCATCCGCTTTGTAGCGGCGCAGCCCAACGGTGTTGATGTACCGGGTGTTGGCACGAAATCCTTCGCGGGTTTCCGGCAGCAGGCGGCTCAGATCGTAACGGCTCGGGTCACCGTACGGAGCCATGCCCATGACCTTGTACTCGCCATCGAGCATCTCGAAGCCGAGGAACTCCGTCATCGCTCCATACATGCCGGACAAAGAGTGCGGGTCGTAGAATTCCTTGAGCGTGTGGATCCTGCCGTTCTCGCCGTAGCCGAAAAAGGTCGTCGCATACTCACCTTTGCCGTCCACACCCATGATGGCGCAGCGACCTTCAAAACCCGACAGATGGTAAGCGCTGGAGGCATGCGCCAGATGGTGCGATACCGGCACAAACTCCGTGCGCGACCAGTCGATACCAAACGCCTCGCCAGCCTCCAAAACTTTCTTTCGGTTGCGCCGGTAACGACGGTTGCCATTGAAGATGGCGTCGAGTGCCCGATCCGGTGCGTACCAGTAGCCTGCAGCGTAACGCCAGCGCGCAGGTTCGAGTATCGATACCGGCGCGTAGGGGAAAGCCACCACGTCAACCTGAGAACCTGTGATTCCTGCCTCTTCCAGGCAGTAGCGCGCAGACAGCACCGGCATCACGCCCTTGGCGTGTTTGTCCCGGGTGAAACGCTCCTCTTCCGCCGCGGCGACGATCTCGCCGTCGATGAGTAACGCCGCCGATGGGTCGTGCCCAAGGGCCCCGGACAAACCGAGAATGATCACCGCACCAATGCCTCCAGCTCAGGTGCGCGCACTATAGCGGCACGTACCGTATCGCGCACCGAAGAGCCCTCCGGCCAGTTGGCGAGCAGGCGTGCCACATCCTTGGCGGCATCGCCGCCGCTGCGCTCCAGACCGTCCACATCGATGAGCGCGAATCCTTCTCCCTGCCGCAGGAAGTTTGTGGACTTCATATCTCCGTGCACGATACCCACGCGCCGCAGCAGACGCAGTATCCAGACCACCGCATCGGCGTGGGCCTCATCGATGGTGCCGCCAACGGTCAAGGCAGCGAGGTCTTCGTCGCCGAGGTCTTCAAAGACGAGGTACGCAGGTCCCGGCCAGAACAGCGGGCCGGTTTCGACCAGCGCGACAGCTCGCGCGGTCGGAATGCCAAGAAACTCGAGCGTCAGCGCCGCTTCCCAGGCGCGCCGCGCCCGCCGTTTGAAGATGCGCCGCAGCCGATGCGTGAAGCCTTTGACGTTGTACCGCTTGACGACGAGCGGCTGCCCTTCGATGAATACCCGCACCACCGTCGCGCTGCGGCCCTGTTTCAGAAACTGTGCCTCACCACCAAACAGCACATCGAGGTCGTCGAGAAAGTGTCTGCCCAACGCAATCTGCTGACGCCGGCAGGCCAACCGGCGGCCGGCACCCCGCAGAATCTCGAACTCCGTACAGGAACGGCGCGACTTGGCCAGGTAGTAATCGATGCGCTTGCGACGAGCGACCTTGAGCCGCGCAGCGAGCGCGGTGGCGTCGGCCTG
>JAUILW010000303.1 GCA_030432795.1 Gammaproteobacteria bacterium | reverse complement strand
CGCCCATCTCGCCGCGCAGCAGGATGCCGATATTGGCCGCGAGCAGGCTCTGGCCCTCGGTGGCGCCATCGGTGAGCGAGAAGGCAATCGGGCGCGAGGGTCCGACGATGCCCTGCACCGGCTGGTTGGCCCAGCTGTGGAAGGGGCGGCCCTGGAAGGCGTGATCCCGCCGCACGCCCAAACCAATGACCGCCGGGGAGAGCGGCTGGACCACCGTGACCCCATCTGAGAGCACGCGCACCGCAGGGTCCACCGGGATCAGGCGATAATGCGAGATCGTCTCGCGCCAGTCTAGCGCGTCCTGCAGGGTGGTGGCGGGGCCATCGATCACCGCATGGGCCAGCAGCTTTTCGCAGATCGGGGGCAGTGCTGCGCAGACGGGGTTTGCATCACCCCCCGTGCGCTGGCTGGTAAAGCCCGGGGCACAGATCAGGCGGGGCGTGACGCCGAGCTCAGCAGGTGCATTCAGGAACGCGCTGAGGCCCGTGGTGACACCGTCACCAACGATATTGGCGATGGTCTCGTCGATGGCGCTCGCTCCCTCGCCGTCGGCGACACGCACCACGACAACCTTGGCGGTCGCCTGGAAGGACCCAAGCTGCGCGTTCACAAGCATAATTGCATCGCGCAGGGTGCCGGCCGCACCCAGCGCGGTGAGTTTTGTGGCGTCGTCGGAATAGAGAAACACCGGCGTGTTCAGCGGAAACGCGGAGGCGTCCGCGTCAGCTGCGGTGCCGATGACGCCAACAACGGACATGTCGCTGGCCACAGGTGGGCGCGGCTCATTGTCGATCCGCTGGATCGATAGGCCAAAGGTAGGGTCAGACATGAGGGATGTCCTTTGCATGGGTGGCACCGGGCAGGCGCTACGGAGGGTTGGAATTGGTGCGTTGGATTTGGGTTTGCAGACAGGCGCAGATGCCCGCAGAACGATCAGCCGCTGCGAATGGTGGCACCGCGCTCTGCGGTGACAAAGCCATTGGCTTCGAGATAGGCGAGCCCTTCGGTGACATCCGCGCTGGTCAGGTCCACGTCCTCTGCGAGAGTCAGCATCAGCAGGAAGTCGGCAACCACCGGGTCTGCAGCCTCGGCGGCCCGCAGCGCGATGCGCTCGGCGCGGGTGAAGCGGCGCAGGAAGTCGAGGCGCGAGACCACCGTGACGGGCTCAGGCGGCGGGGGTGCTGCGGGTGCAACGGGTACGGGCGCCTCGAACTTGCGGCCGTTTTTGACAAAGCCCGGTTCGACCGCGTCCGGCACCTGAACATACTCTCCGTGCAGTGCGGGGTGAATGCGGCCCTCCAGGGTGTCCAGCACCTCGATGACGGTGTCGTTCACGACTTTTGCAAACTTGCTCATGGAATTCCCCTTTACAGGATCAGCGCGTATTGAAGGATGATCAGCCCGTCGCCACCGAGGCCATGACCTGTAGCCGTGCCGAACTGATAGCCGGACCCGCCACCGCCACCTGCGTTGCCGCCATTGCCTCCGGCGCAATACTGACCTGCGCCACCGCCGCCGCCGAGGACGCCGCCATTGCCGGCCAGCATGTAGGCGTAGGTCGCCCCTGACGAATAGGGTGAGGCCGATCCACCGCCGGCACCCGGACCGCCATTACCGGCATTGGTGCCAGCACGATCGGAGGACTGGCTCGACATGGCATTTCCGCCACCGCCACCCCCGCCGAGCAGGACTGTGTTTGGCTCGAAGAGGGCGCTGCCACCACCATCGCCGGCGGGCGTCATCGCGCAGGCTGCGTTGGAATAATTGGTGGAGCTTGCCCCCCGGCCTCCGGCACCGAGCAGACCGGAGCCACCGCTGCCGCCAAAGCTCTGATTGGCGCTGGAGTTCATCGCACTGGTGCCACGGCTGGCTGTGCCAGCCCCGCCGACCGAGGCGTTTGCAATCTCGGGCATGGTGCCCGGAAAGCAGATCGAGGCCCCGCCACCGCCAGAGCGGGTGAACCCGTCCCCGCCGTTGAAGCCATCAATATGCCCATCGGGATGCGGTGCTGAGGCGCCACCGCCACCGCTGCCGCTGTTCGATACGACCTCGCCGATACCACCAGTACCACCACGGCGATTGATATCCCCGCCGACACCGATCCCGCCAATGCCAAGACCTGACGCGCCTTGATTGTCGGCGCTGTTGAAGCCGCTATTGCCGCCGGTTGCAGAGAGGAAGGCCCCAAAGGAGGATGTGCCTCCGGTGCCATCGTGAAAGCTGGACCCAGCACCGACGATGATTGGCACGGTACTGACGGTGGTGAGCTCAAAGATCGGAATCTCGGACATGGCGAGTCCACCACCGCCTCCGCCATGACCGTTTCCGGTGGCTGCCGTGGACAAGCCACAGGCACCCCCGCCGCCCCAGACACGCACCAGAAGCGGCACATTGGGATCGATTGTCTTGGGAACGACCCAATCGAACGTGCCTGCCACGTTGAACATCTTGATCTGGTTGCGTGGGCCCACGCCATTGCCGCCGACCCGCGCAAGCGCCGGGTTGTAAATTGTCCGCATGTCGCGTCCTTTCGTGTTCAGTTAGATCAGCGCAGAGATGCCCCAGGCGGTCAGGGCCACGGTGTCGGTGTCTGCCCGCGCGTAGAGCCGGTCGCCGGGGCCAAGGATCAGTGCCGTGCGGTAAATGATCCCGCCGGGGTTCAGCGCGATGGCGTGTTCGAAGATGTGCCTGGGCTCGAGCACGATATCGATGGTGGCTGTCGCAGCAGCAGCGCCGCCGCTGAACGTGACAGTCGGTGCCTCTGAGAAGCCTGTGCCCGGGTCGGTCAGCGTCAGGCTCAGCACGGCGAAGGTCAGCACGAAGGTCGCGCCAGAGCCTGACCCGCCGGTCACCGGTGCAGGGCTGTCCGGCAGACCTGTGTAATCCCCCCCGGAGGTCAGCTCGGCCGCTTGAATGGCGCCCGCGCCGTCCACGTCGATCACAGTCACCACCGCTGCTGTCTGGCCCGCCACGACTGCGGTGAGTTCGTCGCCTACCGTGTAGCCGGTGCCAGCATCCACCAGCGTCACGCTGTCCGCAATCATGCGCGCCGTGGCCGTGGCCCCAGTGCCGCCACCGCCCTCGATTGTGACGTCCGGGATGGCGACATAGCTGGCTCCGCTGCGTGTCACCGCAAGGCCGGTCACACGCACCGCCTCGCGCGAGGCCGCATACAGCGTCACGGTGGCGATGTCGGAGCCGGTGTTCACGGCGTTGATGTTGAAGGTGGTCCGCCGCCCGGTGGGGATGGTCAGGACCTCCACCGCCGTGTCCGCGGCACTCATCTGGTTTGCAAGGATGCTCATGGGTCTGGTCCTCAGAGTTGATTGAAGAAGAAAGAGGTGGCGGTCAGGCCGGAGGCGGTCGCCACGGCTGCGAGCGCCGTCTCGGTGACCTCGGCCACAGCGTCCTCGGTGGTCGCCGCGACCGCCGCCAGCACCGCGTCCCGCTCGGTTACGATGGCCACAAGTGCCGCGCCCTGCGCCTCCGCGATCGGTGGCAAGGCTGCCGTGCCCGCCGCGTTGATGCTGCTGATGTGGTTGGCCATCGCCGCATCCGCCGCTGCCAGCGCATCCGCAATTGCCTGCAAGGCGTTGTCCCGAGACGTCGCGACCTCAACAGAGACCGAAGCGCGCTGTTCCTCGCCGAGCATTTCGACCTCGATGGCGGTGGTCTTGCCCGCGATGCGCTCAAGGGCCGTGCCCAGCATCGCGAGGTCTTCGGCCGTGGCCGTCTCCGAGGACGCCAACGCCTCGATCTTGGTCTTGAGGGCGCTCAGCGCGCCCCGGAGCATGATGTCTGTCATGGGGTCCTCATGGGTGTGGTATCAAATGTCCGTTGTTGCGCTTGGGCGACGCTGCATGTCGTTCAAGTGGAGGGCGGGGCACGCAGGTCTCCACCTCCGCGCCGTCACAGTTTCAGTCCGATGAAGTCGTGTACCCAGCGCCGCCGGGTCTCGGCGATCTGAGCCGTGACGTCCGCGTCAGCCGCAACCAGCGTGACGCGCAGCCGCCCGATATCCGCCTGCATCGTGTTGTCAGCATGGGGGAGCGGGTAGCCCCGACCTGGGGTGCGCTCGTCCCGGTTCACGCCTTGTGTGGTTGCCGTATTGCTCATGCGTCACCTCACCTGATGATGGCGCGCAGGGCGCTGACGAAGGGCCGCGCCGCAGGGGTGCCCGACAGCGCGATCTTGATGCGGGTCACAGTGGCGGCCCCCACACCGGCAAGCCCGGACCCAACATAGTGCCGCTCCTCACCGCCGTTCTCGATGGGCTGACCGCTTTCGAGCGACAGCTGCGACCAGCCCGCATCCGTCTCGGCGAACACCGCCACACCGGCCCCGGGCGGGATCAGCGTGTCGAGATAGACCGAGACATCAAACGTCGCCGCCGCCGGGATTGCCCGGCTGACATACTCCGCCTCGGAGGCCAGCGCGCCGTTCAGCACCTGCACGCCGGGGAAGAGAACCGGTGTGAACCGCTCCGAGCCCGAGAGCACCGCCTCCACGCTCAGCCTGTCCGACACACGCGCCGCCAGATTGAGTGCCGCCCCTTCCGTCATGCGGAACACCTGGCCACCGCTGTCGCGCAGCACGAAGGTCACATCGGTCTCGGACGACATGCGCTCCACACCCGCCAGCGCGATGAAGTCGGTGCTCTCCGA
>JAUILW010000302.1 GCA_030432795.1 Gammaproteobacteria bacterium | reverse complement strand
CGGAAGGCCGCGCATGTAGCTCAAATGGAACATCAGCGCTGGCAGGCAAATAGCGAGGGAAGTGAGCGCTGCGGTGATCAAAGACTGTGCGGGACGCTGCAGCCCGCGCACGGTGAACAGAAGCACCGGCAACACCGCAGCGTTGTATCCGGCGTACAACAGACCTGACTGCAGCCAGCCAGTGGACTGTCCGTGGTCCTCAGCCAACACCGTGAAATCCACCCCGATGGTCAGGAGGTAGGCTGCAAAGACGGCGAACATCAGCGCGGTCCAGGCAGTGAGCATACGCTCCACCGCTGAACGCCCGAAGAAGAGCACAACGAGGGCCACACCGAAGATCGCAGCGGTGGCGTAGCGCGCCGGCACGCCAATCTGGTCCTGCAACAGCGCGCCCGCAGCTGCACCGACGACACCCACCACGAGAATGAACAACGCAACGTACAGAGCCTCGAACAACCACCATCCACGGCCAAGAAGCCTGCGAAAGAAAGAGCGGTAGTCGTGCGCCTGCCACAATCGGGCCAGCTCGAACGTGACATAGAGGATGGCGAGAAAAACGAGTGCTGCCACTGCTATGGCCAGCAAACCACTTGTGGGGCCGAGGCTCGTGAAGTACTCCACCACTTCGCGTCCAGTGCCGTAGCCGCCACCCATGATCACCGACGCATACACTGCGGGCGTCACCAGATAGAGTTGTGTGGGCACGCTCACCGCGGGCTCACTCCCACTCGATGGTTGCCGGTGGTTTGCTCGACACGTCGTAGACCACACGCGAAACGCTCGCGATCTCATTGATGATGCGGTTGGATACCCGCTCGATGAACGCGTACGGCAGGTGCGCCCATCGCGCCGTCATGAAATCGGTGGTCTCTACCGCCCGAAGAGCGATGACATGCTCGTAACGGCGCGCGTCGCCCACCACACCCACCGACTTCACCGGCAGATACACGGCAAAGGCCTGGCTGACCTTGTCGTACAGCCCAGCGGCACGCAGTTCGTGGATGAAAATGGCGTCTGCTTCACGCAGCACGTCCGCGTACTCGGACTTCACTTCGCCGAGGATGCGCACGCCAAGGCCAGGACCTGGGAAAGGATGGCGAAACACCAGACTGTCCGGCAGGCCGAGGTGCACGCCGATCCGCCGCACCTCGTCTTTGAACAGCTCGCGCAGCGGCTCCACCAGCTTTAGCTGCATGCGCTCAGGCAGACCACCCACGTTGTGGTGCGACTTGATGACATGCGCCTTGCCATACTTGCTGGCGGCGCTTTCGATGACATCCGGGTAGATGGTGCCCTGGGCCAGCCACGCCACGTCCGACAGCTTGTCAGCCTCGCGCTCGAACACCTCGATGAACGTGTTGCCGATGATCTTGCGCTTGGTCTCCGGGTCGTCGTGGCCTGCCAGGCGCGTCATGAACTCCTCACGCGCATCCACCACTACCAGGTTCAGATCCAACGTATTGGACGGTGCGAAGGCGGCTTCTACCTCCTCGCGTTCGTTCTTGCGCAACAGACCGTTGTCGACGAACACACAGGTGAGCTGATCGCCGATGGCCCGTGCCAGGAGTGCTGCGACCACGCTCGAGTCCACACCGCCGGAGAGGCCGAGCAGCACACGCTGAGTGCCCACCTGCTCGCGCACCTGGGCGATGGCGTCGTCGACGATGTTGGCAGCGGTCCAGGTTCCGGCACAGCCGCAGATGTGCCGAGCGAAGTTCTCAAGTATCTGCGCGCCGCCAGCGGTATGGGTGACCTCTGGATGAAACTGCACGCCGTAGAGGCGACGCGCGGGGTCGACCATGGCGGCGATGGGCGCGCTGGGGGTAGAAGCCAAGAGCTCAAAGCCGTCGGGCAGCGAGGTGACTTTATCGCCGTGGCTCATCCACACCGGCAGCGTTTCGCCAGCCTCAAATGGCACGCCTTCGAACAGCGGTGCGGCGCTGCGCCGCTCGATCACCGCATGACCAAACTCCCGCTCGTCGCTGCCGCTCACCGCACCACCGAGTTGCGTGGCCATGGTCTGCATGCCATAGCAGATGCCGAGCACCGGTACGCCGGCTTCGAACACGGCGGCGGGCGCACGCGGGGTCTGCCCCTGGGTGACCGACTCCGGACCACCAGAAAGGATGATGCCGCTCGGTGCGAACTCGCGCACACCGGCATCGCCCATGTCGAATGGATGAATCTCGCAGTACACGCCACACTCGCGCACACGCCGGGCAATGAGCTGTGTGTACTGAGAGCCGAAGTCGACGATCAGCAGCCGTTCGTTGTGAATGTCCATGGACTCAGCTCAAGGGGTAGTTGGGCGCTTCTTTGGTGATGGTCACATCGTGCACGTGGCTTTCCGCCATGCTGGCACCGCTGATGCGGACGAACTCCGGTTTGCTGCGCATCTCTTCGATGTCGCGGCTGCCGGTGTAACCCATGGAGGCACGCAGGCCGCCCATCAGCTGATGCACGATCGGGCTCACCGGCCCGCGGTACGGCACGCGCCCCTCGATGCCTTCCGGCACGAGCTTGCGGCCATCACCCTCAACCTCCTGAAAGTAGCGGTCGCTGGAGCCGTTGGCGCCGGACATGGCACCGAGCGAGCCCATGCCGCGGTAAGACTTGTAGGTGCGCCCCTGGTACAGCTCCACCTCGCCGGGAGCTTCGTCTGTGCCCGCCAGCAGGCCACCGACCATCACCGCACTAGCGCCGGCAACGATGGCCTTGGCGATGTCGCCCGAGTAACGCACGCCGCCATCGGCGATGACGGGAATGTTCTCCCGGCTGGCCGCCTGCACGGCTTCGGACACCGCCGTGATCTGCGGCACGCCGATGCCGGTGACGATGCGCGTGGTGCAGATGGAACCCGGGCCAATGCCAACCTTGACCGCGTCGACACCCGCATCGATCAGCGCCTGGGCGCCATCGCGGGTGGCGACGTTGCCGCCGATCACAGCGACGTTGGGATAGCGCTGTTTGATCCAACGGACGGTTTCGAGCACTTTCTGGGAGTGACCGTGTGCGGTGTCGACCACCAGCACGTCGACCCCTGCCTCCACCAGCGCCGAGGCACGCTCATCGGTGTCCGGTGACGTGCCGACGCTTGCACCGACGCGCAGGCGGCCTTCTCCGTCCTTGCAGGAATTGGGGAAGGCTCTGGCCTTGTTGATGTCCTTCACCGTGACCATGCCGGTGAGCTGAAAGTTGTCGTCTACCAGCAGCACCTTCTCGATGCGATGCCGGTGCAGCAGCGTGGTGATCTCATCGAAGCTGGCCCCTTCGCGGGCCGTCACCAATCGCTCCTGCGGCGTCATGGCCTCGCGCACCTTCGTGTCGAGGCTGCGCTCGAAGCGCACGTCACGCGCGGTGATGATGCCGACCAGCCGATCGTTCTCCACTACCGGCACGCCGGAGATATTGCGCTCCATGGTCAGCTCGATGAGCTGGCGCACGGTACGGTCCGGATGGATCGTGATCGGGTCGCGGATCACGCCAGTCTCGAACTTCTTCACGTCGCGCACTTCCCGCGCCTGCTGCTCCACCGGCATGTTCTTGTGCACGATGCCGATGCCACCTTCCTGTGCCAGGGCAATGGCGAGGCGCGCTTCGGTCACTGTATCCATAGCGCTGGACAGCAGGGGGATGTTGAGCCGGATATCCCGCGTCAGGCGCGTCTCGAGCGAGACTTCAGAGGGCAGAACTTGGGAATAGGCAGGGAGAAGAAGAACGTCGTCGAAAGTGAGCGCGTCGCTCGCGATCCGTAGCATTTTTGAACCCCACAAAAATTGGATTCTACCGACGCACTCCTTTCAAGTAAACGCGAGGGGCTTGCAGCGCCTACCCGTGACGCCAGGCGCCCCCCTTCAGCGCGCCCGCAATGATCGCTCCGTAGACCACCATCGCTGCCGCAGCAGCGTAGTACACACCCTGCAGATTCAGTCCCGCAATGCTACTCAGCATCACCGCTCCAAACACGGCAAGACCCACACGAACGACGGTAGCGATCACCGGCCAGCGCATGGCTCCGGCGCCCTGGGACGCAAAATACAGCGCCAGACCCAGGCCGAAAAATCCGTAGCACGGGCCAACAATGCGAATGTACGCGGTGGCCGATGCAACGACCCCCGGGGCGTCGCTGAACGCCGGGATCCATTGGCCGGGCATTAGCGCGAGCACCGCGCCGGTAACTCCGGCCAGCAGAAACGCACCTGCGCCACCGATCCAACCGACACGCTCAGCCCGATCGAAGTCCCCCGCCCCCACCGCCGTGCCCACCAGCGATGTCATCGCCGCGCCCAATCCGAACACCAGCGGGATGATGAGAAACTCCACCCGCGAGCCGATACCGTAGCCAGCCAACGCCTCTTCGCCATAGCGGCCGACGATAGCCGTCAGGCTGACGATCGTCGCCACCGTCAGCAGCGGTGACAGGGACGCGGGTAGAAAGACTCGCATGAGGTCCGCAAATAGCACCCGCTCGAAACGCAACGCCGCTGCACTGAGCCGAATCGGCCGGCCGTCACGCCGGAGCACCGCCAGCATGATCAGCACAACCACCAACGCCGAGGCGACCGCGGACAGCGCCGCACCGGCAACACCCAGCGAAGGCACGCCAAACCCTCCCAGCACCAGCAACGCTGACAGCGGCACCTGCACGCAGGCGTTGACCACCATCAT
>JAUILW010000301.1 GCA_030432795.1 Gammaproteobacteria bacterium | reverse complement strand
GCTAATGCTCAACGACGGGTGCAGGCTGCGAAGAAAGTAGCGCGCAAGAAAATCACTGCCGGACCGGCGCTGCCTGGCAAACTGGCAGACTGTTCAGGTCAGGACGCGTCGCGTGCAGAGCTTTTTCTCGTGGAAGGGGATTCTGCCGGTGGTAGCGCCAAGCAGGCGCGAGATCGCGAGTTTCAGGCAATCATGCCGCTGCGAGGCAAGATTCTGAATACCTGGGAAGTGGTGCCCGAACAGGTGCTGGCCTCTCAGGAGGTGCACGACATCGCTATTGCGGTTGGCGTGGATCCCGGTTCGGATGATTTGAGCGGCCTGCGGTACGACAAGGTGTGCATCCTCGCGGACGCAGACTCCGACGGCGCCCACATTGCAACGTTGCTGTGCGCGCTGTTCGTCAAGCATTTCCGGCCGCTGGTGGCCGCTGGACATGTGTTCATCGCCATGCCGCCGCTGTTTCGCATCGACGTCGGTAAGGATGTGTTCTACGCCCTCGACGAGTCCGAAAAGGAAGGCGTGCTCGATCGCATCGCTGCCGAGAAGAAGTCCGGCAAGGTCGTGGTGCAGCGCTTCAAGGGGCTTGGCGAGATGAACCCGCTGCAGCTGCGTGAAACAACGATGGATCCTGACACCCGGCGGCTGGTACGGCTGACGCTGGAAGGCGACGAGAAGAATGACGAGATGATGGACATGCTCCTCGCTAAAAAGCGTTCCGGCGATCGGCGTGCCTGGCTCGAGAAAAACGGCGATCAGGCCATCATCGCCTGATCAAGGCTGACGGATAGTACCCATGGAAAACGATACGCAGGACTACGAGTCCATACCGCTGCGCACCTACACGGAACGCGCCTACCTCGACTACTCGATGTACGTGATCAACGATCGCGCGCTGCCGCACATCAGCGACGGCCTCAAGCCCGTGCAGCGGCGCATCATCTACGCCATGGGCGAGCTCGGGCTGAACAGCACCGCCAAGTTCATGAAATCCACGCGTACGGTGGGTGATGTGCTGGGCAAGTTCCATCCGCACGGTGACTCGGCTTGTTATGAGGCCATGGTGCTGATGGCTCAGAGCTTTTCCTTTCGCTACCCGCTCATCGACGGCCAGGGCAACTGGGGCTCGCCGGATGACCCAAAGAGCTTCGCTGCGATGCGCTACACCGAAGCACGCCTGTCTCGTTATGCGGATCTTCTGCTCGGCGAGGCACGCCAGGGCACGGTAGATGAGGTGCCGAACTTCGACGCATCGATGCAGGAGCCGAAGCTGCTGCCGGCAGAGGTGCCGTTTGTGCTACTCAACGGTGCGAGCGGTATCGCGGTGGGTATGGCCACGGACATTCCGCCACATAACATCAACGAGGTCATCAGCGCCTGCGTGCACGTGCTGGAGCGCCCCAAGGCGACGGTGGCGGACGTGATGACGCACATCAAAGCGCCGGACTTTCCGAGCGAAGCGACCATCGTCACGTCGCCGGAAGAGATCCGTCAGGCCTACGAGACCGGCCGAGGCTCGGTGAAGACCCGTGCGCGCTATGTCATCGAAAACGGCGAGATCATCGTAACGGCGCTGCCCTATCAGTCGTCGCCCGCAAAGGTGCTCGAGCAGATTGCCCAGCAGATGCACCTCAAGAAGCTGCCCATGCTCACCGACCTGCGTGACGAATCGGATCACGAGAACCCGACGCGCCTGGTGCTCGTGCCGCGCTCCAACCGCGTGGACGTGGAACGGCTCATGAGCCACCTCTTCGCCACCACCGATCTCGAGCGCAACCACCGTATCAACCTGAACATGATCGGTCTCGATCAGCGCCCGCGCACCAAGTCACTCGTAGAGATCATTGGCGAGTGGCTGCAGTACCGGCAGGACACCGTCACGCGGCGCCTGGAGTTCCGCCTGGAGAAGATCAACGACAGGCTGCACGTTCTCGAAGGCCTGTTGATCGCCTACCTGAACCTCGATGAGGTGATCCGCATTATCCGCGAGGAAGATCGCCCGAGGGACGCGCTGATGAGCGCTTTCAACCTGACGGAGCGGCAGGCCAACGCCATCCTCGACCTGCGTTTGCGGCAACTGGCGAAGCTCGAAGAGATGAAGCTTCGTGGCGAGCGCGACGAGCTCAATAGTGAAAAAGCAGACATTGAGAAGATCCTGAGCTCCAAGGCGCGGTTGAAGACCCTGGTGAAAAAGGAGCTTCTGGCCATTGCCGAGGAGTATGGCGACGATCGGCGCACGCCGCTGAATGCCAGATTGGATGAAGCGCGTGCCTACACCGAGGCAGATCTGCTCATCAACGAGCCGATCACCGTCGTGCTCTCGGAGAAGGGCTGGGTGCGGGCCGCCAAAGGTCATGAAATGAACCCACGCGAGCTCAGCTACCGCGGTGGCGACAAGTTTGCCTTCGCCACCCGCGGTCGCACCAGCGATGTGCTGGTGTTCCTTGATAGCTCAGGCCGTTCGTACAACCTGCCGGCGCACTCGCTGCCGTCGGCGCGAGGCCAGGGTGAACCGCTCACAGGCCGACTGAAGCCGCCTGAAGGGGCTCGCTTTGTTGGGGTTTTCCTCGGCAGTAAAGCGCAACGCGTGCTGGTGGCATCCAGCGCCGGTTATGGCTTCGTGGGCAAAGTGGAAGACATGGTCACCAAGAACCGTGCGGGCAAAGCGTTTCTGTCGGTTCCCGCTGGCGGAGTCGCGTTGCCGCTGATCTGCCTGGCTGACGACGCAGATCTGCTGGTCTGCGCCGTCACCGATCAGGGCCGCATGCTGGTGTTTCCGCTGGACGAGGTACCTGAGCTCAGCAAGGGCAAAGGTAACAAGCTGATCAATGTGCCGGCAGCTGCCTTCAAGTCTGGCGAGGAGCGGGTGCTCGGCGTACAGGTTGTCAGCGATCGCAATGAGCTGTTGGTGTATGCCGGGCAACGACACCTGCGTATGAAGCGCAAGGACCTGGAGAGCTACATTGGTGAACGGGCACGTCGCGGTCGCAAGCTGCCCCGCGGCTTTCAGCGGGTGGACGCGCTCGAAGTCGAATAGCTACTGCCCTGTTCGCTGGACAAGCCTCCCAACACTGCGCTCGCCTGCTGATCGATCAGCGCGCTGTGTTTTTCCGACAACTCGGTGATAGCGGTTGCCTGGTCGTCGACAATGTCCACGTCGGAAAGCATCGGGTGGGTGAAGGCATCGCTCACCAGTCGCTCGGTTTTCTGCAGCGACGATGCAAACACAGGCGTGGCGAGCACGGTTCCTTCCCTGGCCAGTGCCGCCAGCAGGGCGACGTCTGCCGTCACCTCGGGACTCACCTGGGGCGTGTCCAGGCGATGCAGCGCAAGACGATACTCCGCGGCGGGCTGCTCGTGCTGCAATAGCTTAAGGAGCAGGAAGCTCGCGCAAACGGCCTTGAACGCTACGTCCTCGAACTCATCGAACAACAGTACGACGCCGGTGCCGGTAACCGCCTGGGCCCTGCCCTGGTACAGGTGGGCAACCTGGTTGGCCTGTTCCAACGTGCTTGCGAGGATGGCGCGGCGTTGGTCGCTGGGATAGGCGAGCTGGTTGTAGAGGTTCACCAGGGCCATCCACTGCGGCCCAACAGGTGCCTTTACTTCCTCTGGAAACTCCACCACCGGGATTGGCCGTCGCCGCTGTTCCGGCCACTCACCGATCATCATGGCCAGGAGCGGCATGGACAGCACCAGCAGGGCAGTTGCAAGTATCTGCACCCCGCTGACTCTGGGCGCGAAACTGCCTGGTTGCAGCGAGACCTCGGCATAGCCGGTGATGACGCCGCCAATACGCACTGCTTGCGTGTGCGTCAGATCGCCGTTCCTCCCAACCGGGCCACTTTGGGCGACGGGGTTGTCGTTTGCGTCCAGAAAGCGTGCGGCGGACACCGCCGGCATGGCTGCCATGCGATTGACCAGCACCGACAGGTGTAGTGCGTCGGGCTGCAGCATCGCTTCCATGCCTTGAGCTGCCAGAGTGGAGGCCAGGTTTGCCCCATAGCTCTGCGCGCGGGTTTCGTCCGCCACCGGATCGTGCCATATGAATCCAAGGCCGGCGGTTACCAGCAACGCGACGAGGAGCGCCAGTGTGGCGGCGCGTTTGTGACGTCGGATCAGTTGCGTCAGGGGCATGGGCGGGAGATGATCAACGGCAGCATCGGCGGTCTGCCGATCCCATCATGTAGTTGTAAACCGTGCCCACTTCGAAAGTGTAAACATCGAAAAGAAGTACGTTTAGCGTCAACGCCGTTCAGACTCCGAAGGGGGGAACTCTTGGCGAGCCCGATTTTGCTGATCAAAGTGGCCGGTAGCGACAAGCCGGGACTCATGGCCATGGTGACATCGACATTGTGCGAATTTCAAGTTGCAGTGCTCGATGTGGGCCAGGCCATCGTGCACGATCAGCTGGCGCTTGGCTACCTGATCCGTACCGATAGCGAGCGCGTTGGTCCCTTAAGCGACGCGATAGCACGAATCGCCGGGGAGGTGGGTTCTGACATACAGGTGGAGCGCGTCGACGAAGCGCGATATGTGGACTGGGTATCGAGCACCGGACAGCCTCGTTTCATTCTCACGTTGCTGAGCGACGGACGGCTTGCGCAGGCACTCCGCGCGGTGAGCACCATCACACATACGCACGGCCTCAATATCGACACCGTGCGGCGCCTTTCCAACCGCGT
>JAUILW010000300.1 GCA_030432795.1 Gammaproteobacteria bacterium | reverse complement strand
GTCCACAAGCGCCGCCAGATCATCGGGCAGATAGACATGACAGGTACCGCAGGCGCACAAGCCGCCGCAGTCTCCTTCTATACCGGGAATGGCGTGTTCCACCGCCGCCTGCATGAGATTCTGCCCCGGGGCTACGGACACAGGGTGCTCGGTGCCGTTGTGCTCCACGTAGATGATGGTGGGCATGCTCAGGCGCTCTCGAGCAGGTCGCGCGCTTCGGCAACCACTGCTACCACGGCGCCGTCGGTGAGTACCGGCGTCAACGAAAAGTCGAGGGTTTTGTGCGCGCCGCCCGGCAAGGTGATGCCCACCGTCTGGCGAACGAGCGTGCCTTGCATGCACGCGTCGATCGCCTCGGTGAGGCTGGTCTTCGTCGCTTGCGCGTCGTCCGACCAGAATGGCAGGTCCACGAATGCCTGACGCTGAGGGTCGAAATCGCGCGGTAGCAACTGTCGTGCGGCGGCATTCATCTGCTCTACGGTGCCGTCGGGGTTGATCAGCGCCATGGCCTGCAGTGCGTTTTCAAAGATCGTCGACAAGCTGGACAAGGCTCGGCGTAGACTTGCCTCCTGGGCTTTGCGTTCGCGCAGATCGCGCACATGCGCGGTGAAAATCTGGCCGCGATCCGTAGTGATCTTGGCAATGGACGCCTCCAGCGGCAGCTCAGAGCCATCAGCGTGGCGCCCGGAGATTTCCGCGCGTTCACCCATCAGCCGGGCGGCAGAGGTCTCTGCGGAGAACGCGTGCATGTGCCTGTCATGAGAGGGGCGGAACCGCTCAGGTAGAAGCAGGGCCAGCGGCTTGCCGACCAGCGTCCCGGCCCGGTAGCCGAAAAGAGTGTGCGCCGCGGAGTTTGCGTAGGTAATGGTCAGCTGTTCATCGACGTTAAGGATGGCGTCCGCAGAGATCGCCAGCTGCCGCGACGCGAGGCGTTGCGCCTGCCGCGTTTCGTGTTGGCGTGCCTGCTCCTCGCTCACATCCTGCAGCATCACCATGTAGCAGGGCGGCTCGAGATTGAGGCGGCCAACACGCACGCGTACCGGAATGGTGCTGCCGCTGGCCGCCGCACAGTACAGGTGCACATGGCGCAGCTCCGGAGCATCGGGCGATTCAGCCCAGCGTTTCAGCCACTCCAATGGACGCAGGCGGGAGCGTTCGTCCTCGGGAAGGAAGTTTGTGATACGCGTGCCGTGCGCAATGCCCTGGGGGTTGAGCAGACGTTCGGCTGCGTTGTTGGCGTACACAACACCGCCCTCGTGATCGATCACGAGGGCGGGTTCCGGGAAAGTACGCAGGAGGTCCTGTGCGCTGAGCGAATCGAAGGTCACGGCCGCTCAGTACGCAGCCTGCTCGGCGTTGAGCACATTCATGTCCGACTTCTTGTCCTCCATGGCCTCGAGCACAGTGAGGTCAGCGTTCACCGGGATACCAGCCGCTTCGAACATGGCTTTCGTGCGTGGCGTGATCAGCCCCGCGCGCACCAGCGCCGGCATCATCAGGTCTTTCACCGAGTGGATCTGGCCGGGCGGCAGGTCGCGGGTGATACCCAGGGCCTCAGCCTCCTTCATGCCGGCCACGAAGTCCTCCGCGTCAATGCCGCTGACTTCCAGCACTTTGAGAAAGCCGGCGTCCATGGGTGCGGCCTGGCCTTCCATGAGGATCTTCACGCCGTCGAAAGCGAACTGTGCCAGGTCCTCGCGGTCGTCTGCGTGCAGAGCGGCGATGGTCGGCGTCAGGTACACGTGGCCGAAGGACACGTGACGCGATTCGTCGCGCATGACATTGAAGGTGATGGCTTTGAGCAGCGGCTCTTCGGTCTGCCGATACATGTTGTTGAAGGCGCCGAGCGCTAAGCCTTCTACGATCATGTTCATGCCGATCATCACTTTGCAGTAGTTGTTGGTCTGCAACGTGACGTCGATGAGTTGCTTGAGCCACGGCACCATCGGGTAGTGGATGGCGATTTTGTTTACGTAACGGTCGTAGGCCTCGACGTGCCGCGCTTCATCTACCGTTTGCGTGGCGGCGTAGTACTTCGCTTTCACATCCGGCACACCATGGGCGATGGTCGCTGCGGTGAGTAGCGCGCCCTGCTCACCGTGGAGAAACTGCGACAACATCTGTGCCGTGGAGTGCGCCATGAAGGTCTCCTGCTGCGCTCGGGAGAGCTTCTGGAAGAAAGGCATGCGGCCGTACTGGCTGTGTTCCTGGGCGATGATCGGGTTCGACGGATCGATCGGGGTGTCCCACGCAAGCTCGGAGGCGTTCCACTGGTTGTCCTTGGCCCGCTCGTAGAGGTCGTCGAGTTTGGCGATCTGGCTGCCGTAGTCGAAGTTCCACGACACCTTCATCAGCGTGTCGTAGGTGTGTGAGGTGTCGGGTAGCGCCTGTGCTTTCGCCGTCATGATGCTTCTCCGTGATAGTGTCGCAACGACTATGCGCCTTGCTGCGCGCAGGGACTTGATCAGGATCAATTTGTTGGAGCGTGCATGATGACTCGGCCTGGCGCACACTAGGGCTGACGGGAGTGAGCTGAAGGAGTTGTTCGACATGCAAACAATGATTCATCGCGCCGCGGTGGCGTTCTGCTTCCTTCTACTGGGCGCCTGCGCCACATCGGACAGTGAAGCGCCAGAGGAAAAACCGCTCACGGTTGCCGAAGTGCTTGCGAGCAGCATGGATGAGGAGGCCTATGGTCCCACTCGTCGCTGCCTGCCGGAGCACCAGTACTACCGCACGCAGGTGCTGGACGATCAGCACATCCTGTTCTGGGGGCGTGGTAACAAGGTCTGGCTGAATACGCTGACCACGAAGTGTATCGGTCTGCGGCCGCGAGACACGCTGGAGTTGGAGCTGCGCAGCGGCCAGCTCTGTCGGTTGGACACGGTTGGCTCTATCGATTTGACGACACTCGGGCCGTACCGAAAGAGCGCGCGCTGCTCGCTTGGAGACTTCCGGCAGATGACCCATGAGCAGGCCAAGGTGCTGGTGCAGGAGCTCGATCGCTGACACCTTTCGCCCTCGGGCGGGTATGTGGTTTTCCTTACTTGAGGCTGGCGAGCGCCGCCTCAACATAGGTGGCACAACCCCACTATCCGAGGAGCATGTCATGGGTGACAAAGCAGCAAAGTCGAAAGGCAAGGACGTCACGGTAGCCCCGCGTAACAGCCCGCTGCCGGATTTTGATCACGAGCTCGAACGCTTCTTCGGCCGGCGTTGGCCGCGACTGTTCGATTGGCCTGACCTGGGTGCGCGCCTGGAAAGTGCGGCGCCCAAGGTGGACGTCATCGACCGCGACGGAGAAGTGTGCGTGCGCGCGGAACTGCCAGGCTTCCGTAAGGAAGACATCGAGGTATCGCTGAGCGACAGCGCCATCACGATCAAGGCCAGCTCCAGCCAGGAAAAAGGCGAAGAAGAAGGAGACTTCCACCGCAAGGAAATCCGTCGGGATTACGTCTCCCGCACGGTGCCTCTGCCATCTGAGGTGGACGGCACCAAGGCAACGGCGAAGCTGAGCGACGGCGTGCTGGAAGTGACCGCGCCCAAGGTAGAGCGCGCACGTCGTCAGACCGTGGAAATCCGTTGACGTGAGCCATGCGATGCGCCCGGGAGAATCCTGCTCCCGGGCGCTGCTGCGGGTACTGCACGAGCAGGCGATTGCGCTTGCCGATGCGCTGCGAGCCTGTAGCGCGCAGTCCGATCGGGAAGCGGCGGTGCATCGAGCGCGTGTCGCAGGCAAGAAGTTGCGTGCGCTGTGTGGCTACTGCGAGGTGCCGCCCCGTGCGTTGGTGCAGCGCGTCTCCACGATCGGCCGCACCCTCTCTGAAGCGCGTGATCTGCACGTGGTACACCGTACGCTCCTCTCACTGGATCAGCCCGTCGGACAGTCGGTTCGTGCGCTCACTGAGGCGTACACGGTGCTGGAAGCGCGTCTGCCTCACCTTGTTGCCGAGGCAGACCTCATCGTTGAGGCGGTGGGTGGTGCGCGCGCCAGTGATGATCCGCATCACCTGATGGCTGTCCTGCGCAAGAGTTACAAGGTGGCGCGCAATCGAATGGGTGCCGCTCGCGAGGGTGACGCCGCAGCCGTGCATGCCTGGCGTAAAGCGGTCAAGCGTCTCGGCTACCAGTTACAGTTCGTGGAGCCTGCGTGTGGTGCGTCGCTCAGCCGACTGCGTGAGGACGTTCAGGCGCTGGGCAGCTTGCTGGGGCGGCATCGCGACATGCACCTGGCAGGGCATCCGCAGCTGGGCAACCCGTTGCTTGACGAAGCCGTTGCGCGTGGTCGCGAGGTGTTTATCGAAGCGCCGGGGACATGGCACGAACGGCTCACGCCGCTCATGGAACTTTGGCTGGAGGAAGCCCTATGACTGCATTGACCGGTGCCTGGAAGCTCGCAACGGTGTTCGGCATCGATATTCGCCTGCACTTTTCCGTGGTGTTCATTCTGCTGCTGATCATCTCGAGTCTTGGAACGGGTCTGCTCCCCGAATGGCATCCGGAGTGGACTGCGCTTACGACCTGGTCAGCGGCGACGCTCTCAGGCGTGCTCTTCATGATGTCCTTACTCGCCCACGAACTGAGCCACGCGCTCACCGGGCGCAGTCGCGGCATCGAGACAAAGGGCATCACGCTGTTTCTATTCGGCGGCCTGGCGGAAATGGGCAAGGATGCGGATCGCCCGCAGGACGAAT
>JAUILW010000299.1 GCA_030432795.1 Gammaproteobacteria bacterium | reverse complement strand
TGGACGCGCACCCTTACCGCCAAAGGCTGGTCCGCGCCCGGTTGGCCCGAAGCACACGGCGGGCCTGGCTGGTCGCTGGTGCAGCGGCACCTCTTCGATGTGGAGTGCCGCCTGGCGCACGCGCCGGTGCTGCACGGCATGAATTTCAACATGGTTGGGCCTGCGATCATCAAGTTCGGTTCGCCGGAACAGCAGCGCGCGCACCTTCCGCCGATACTCAACGCCGAAACGTGGTGGTGCCAGGGGTACTCGGAGCCGCAGGCGGGGTCGGATCTGGCGAGCTTACGCACCAGCGCCGTGCGCGATGGCGATGAATACGTGGTCAACGGCCAGAAGACCTGGACCTCCGGTGCGGAGCACGCGGACTGGATCTTCTGCCTGGTGCGCACTGATGCGGATGTGCAGCAGCAGCGCGGCATCAGTTTTCTGCTCATCGACATGAACGCGCCGGGTGTGCAGCGGCGACCGCTCTATGCATTCAACGGCAAGATGTTGTGGAACGAAGTGTTCTTCGACAACGTGCGCGTGCCGGTGGCGAACCGTCTGGGCGAAGAAAATCACGGTTGGACCGTGGCCAAGAGCCTGCTCGGCGATGAGCGCCTGCTGGTGTCGCGGGTGGCAGAGAACAGGCGTTGCCTGACCCTGGTGCGTGAAGCGCTGGCAGAAACGCCAGGGGCGGACTATCTACGCAACAGGGCGGATGCTCTCGAGGTGCGCCTCGAGGCGCTGGAGATGACGTCTCTGCGTATCCTCACCGACGCAGACGCCGGTGGTCGTATCGGTGCGGAGCCGTCCATGCTGAAGCTCAAAGGCTCGCAACTGGTGCAGGCCATGGATGAGCTGCTCTTTGAAGCTGCGGCGTACTGGGCCCTGCCGCAGGATACCGCGGCCAGACCTGGTTCAACCTGGCAAGGCCCGGAGCGCTTCGAGTACGTGGCGTCGGGCGCCTACCACCATCGTGGCTATACCATCGCCGGCGGGGCCACGGAGGTGCAGCGCAACATCATCGCCAAACAGGTGCTGGGCCTTTAGGTGGTTGATAGGTATTTACGATTGTTTCTATAAAAACAATCAACTTCATATACCACCCTTCACTACCTATCCTGACGACATCAACCAAGCAGTCAGGAGTATCCCATGCAACATCTTCAAACCGGCGACCGTGTACCCGAAGTCACCTTCAAAACCCGCAAGGGCCACGAGTGGGCTGATGTCACCTCCGCCGATCTCTTCGATGGCCGGCGCGTGGTGGTGTTTTCCCTGCCCGGCGCCTTCACGCCAACCTGCTCATCGGCGCATGTGCCGCGCTATAACCAGCTCGCGGACACGTTCAGCCAGCTCGGTGTGGACGAGATTGTCTGTCTGTCGGTGAACGATGCGTTCGTCATGGACCAGTGGCAGAAGGATCAGCAGGCATGGAACATCCGTTTTCTGCCGGATGGCAATGGCGCCTTCACCCAAGGCATGGGCCTGCTGGTGGACAAGGACGAGCTGGGCTTCGGCCGGCGTTCCTGGCGCTACGCCATGGTGGTGAACGATGGCGTCATCGAACAGATGTTCGTTGAGCCCCAGGAGCCGGGCGACCCCTTCCATGTGTCGGATGCAGACACGGTGCTCGCCTATCTGGCACCGGGCCGGGCTGCGCCGGCGGACGTGACCGTGTTTACCCGTGCCGGTTGCGGCCACTGCGCTCGCGCCAAGCGCGCGTTGAGCGCCGCTGGGCTCGCTTTCGAGGAGCTGGAGCTCGGCTCCGGCATCAGCGACCGCACCATGCGTGCGGTCGCGGGTGCCACGACGTTCCCTCAGGTGTTCGTCAACGGCCAGCGCATCGGTGGCGCAGACGATGTGGAGGCCTGGCTGGCTGAAGATCGCGCTGCTTAAGCGCAAGCTTCACAACCCTCAAGCGGATGGCGGGCTACTG
>JAUILW010000298.1 GCA_030432795.1 Gammaproteobacteria bacterium | reverse complement strand
GATGAGCTCTACGTGGTGACCTCCGGTGGCCGGCCGTTCGCCGATACGTCGAACAACACGCTGCTACCCGGTGGCATCGGGCTCTCCGACACCATCCTGAACTACGCCCGCGGCCGGCAGCTCTTCGCTCAGTTCGAAGTGCGCTTCTGACCCGGAATCACGAGCCCGCTACACTACGCCCATGAAGCACATCCCGGTAATCACCGTCGACGGTCCCAGCGGCTCCGGCAAGGGTACGCTCGCAGCCAGACTCGCCGAGCACTTCGGCTTTCATCTGCTCGACAGCGGTGCGCTGTATCGTGTGGTGGCTGCAGCGGCGCTGGCGCGTGGCACGCCCCTGGATGATGGCGCGGCGCTCGCAGAGATGGCACAAGCGCTCAACATCCGCTTCGAGGCGGACGGCGTGCACGTCGACGGAGTGCATCTCGAAGCCCGCATCCGCGAAGAAGCGGTGGGCGAGGGAGCGAGCCGGGTGGCTGCGTTGCCGCAAGTTCGCGCCGCCATTCACGACCTGCAGCTGAGCTTTCGCCAGCCACCGGGCCTCGTCGCCGACGGCCGCGATATGGGCACCGTGGTGTTCCCGGGCGCGGATCTGAAGATCTTTCTCGAGGCCAGCGTGGAAGCACGCGCACAGCGGCGCTATAACCAGTTGAAAAACAAAGGCTTAAGTGTTAGCTTGCCGGCGCTTCTGGCAAGCCTCCAAGAAAGAGACGAGCGAGATAGAGGGCGTGCAGTTTCCCCCCTCGAGCCCGCGAAGGATGCTCACGTCATCGACAGTACCGCGATGGATATCGACGCGGTGGTGTCTGTGGCGCTGCAACTCGCGGCCGGGGTCGGCCTTGGGAAAACCGCGCAAACATGAACCAACATACCTACGGAGACCCCCGCAGAGGCCAGGGGAACCCACCAATTTATGAGCGAATCATTTGCAGAACTCTTTGAGCAATCCCTGTCCACTGTCGAAATGGAGCCAGGTGCCATCGTCACCGGCACTGTGGTCGACATCGACAGCGACTGGGTAACGGTACACGCCGGGCTCAAATCCGAAGGGGTCATTCCCCGTTCCCAGTTCCTCGACGACGACGGCAACTTCAGCCTCAACATCGGCGACCAGGTCAAGGTGGCCATGGAAGTGGTTGACGACGGCTGGGGCGAAACACGTCTGTCCCGGGAGAAGGCCAAGCGTGCCGAGACCTGGGGTCACCTGGAATCCGCGTTTGAAGATACGAACGTGGTGCAGGGCATCATCACCGGCAAGGTCAAGGGCGGCTTCACCGTCGACATCAACGACATCCGCGCGTTCCTGCCTGGCTCGCTGGTCGACATCCGTCCGCTGCGCGAAACGGCGCACCTTGAAGGCAAGCCGCTGGACTTCATGGTCATCAAGCTCGATCAGAAGCGCAACAATGTAGTGGTTTCCCGTCGCGCGGTGCTCGAGCAGGAGAACAGCGTCGAGCGCGAAGCGCTGCTGGAAAGCTTGCAGGAAGGCATGGATGTGAAGGGTATCGTCAAGAACCTCACCGACTACGGCGCTTTCGTCGATCTCGGTGGCGTGGACGGCCTGTTGCACATCACCGATATGGCGTGGAAGCGCATCCGCCATCCGTCCGAGATGGTCAACGTGGGCGACGAGGTGGGTGTTCGCATCCTCAAGTTCGACCGCGAGAAGAACCGTGTCAGCCTGGGCATGAAGCAGCTGGGCGACGATCCGTGGGTGGCCATCACGCGCCGCTACCCGGAAGGTTCGCGGGTGCTGGCAACGGTCACCAACCTCACCGATTACGGCTGTTTCGCCGAGATCGAGGAGGGTGTGGAAGGCCTGGTGCACGTTTCCGAGATGGACTGGACCAACAAGAACATTCATCCCTCGAAAGTGGTTGCCGTCGGCGATCAGGTGGAGGTCATGGTGCTCGACATCGACGAGGAGCGGCGACGCATCTCTCTCGGGATCAAGCAGTGCCGACCGAACCCCTGGGAGGACTTCAGCCTGCGTTTCGCCAAGGGTGATCGCATCAAGGGCACGATCAAGTCCATCACCGATTTCGGTATCTTCATCGGCCTGGAAGGCGCCATCGACGGCCTCGTGCATCTGTCGGATCTGTCGTGGAACGAGCCCGGCGAGACGGCGGTACGCCGCTACTCCAAGGGCGAGGAGCTGGAAACGGTCATCCTGTCCATCGATCCTGAGCGTGAGCGTATCTCGCTCGGCATCAAGCAGCTCGATCAGGATGCGTTCTCGGACTACGTGGCCGAACACGATCGTGGCGATATCGTCAACGGCGTGGTGGTGGAAGTGGGCGCGAAGGAAGCCTATGTGGAGCTGGCCGAAGATGTGGTGGCCATACTCAAGGCGTCCGAGCTGTCGCTCGACCATGTAGAGGATGCGCGCAATGTGCTCAACGTCGATCAGCAGATCGAGGTGAAGATCATCAGCGTCGACCGCCGCAACCGCACGCTCGCCGTGTCCGTGAAGGCCAAGGAGATTGAAGACGATCGCGAAGCCGTTCGTGAGCTCAAGCGTCAGGAGAAGGAAGTCGTGGGCAATACCACCCTTGGCGACCTGATCAAGGCGCAGATGAACCAGGACGACTAGCGCGCTCATGACCAAATCCGAACTCATCGACCGCATCAGCGCCAGCCAGAGTCAGCTGTCTCTGAAGGATGTGGAGCTGGCGGTGAAAACGATGCTCGAGCAGATGTCGCAGACCCTTGCACATGGCGAGCGCATCGAGGTACGTGGGTTCGGATCCTTTTCTCTGCACTATCGGGCGCCGCGGATCGGCCGCAACCCGAAAACCGGCGAGTCCGTTGGGCTCGCCGGTAAATATGTGCCGCACTTCAAGCCTGGCAAGGAGCTGCGCGACCGCGTGAACGCGTCCTTACAGGCGGAGCTTGCCGTGGAGGACGGTGGCCGGGACGGAGAACCCAGGCCGTGAACGCCATCAAGCGCCTTTTGTTCGGTGCGGTGCTTCTGATATGTGCTTTGCTTGCTGCTGTAGCGGTCAATCAGACCCCTGTGCAGCTGCAGTTTCTGGTATGGCAGACACCGGCATGGAGCGTGTTCTGGTGGTTGCTCGCCGCGTTCGTGCTGGGCGCGGTGGTTGGATTTATTCTCGCTTTCCTCACCTCCTTCAAGACACGGATGGAGCGCCGCCGGCTGCAGCGCTCGGTTGACGAGCAGGCTTCTGAGTTGCAGCGGCTCAGGGCGCTCGCGCCGGAGTAGGCGCTGGCCGTCGTGCCGGATACCCCCTCCCTCTACCTTCTCATTGTCATCGCCATCGCGCTCGGCTTCGTGCTTGGTCGCGCGGAACGGCGGCGCCGTGCCGACAAGACCGAGCAGGCTGCCATGCAGGACTATTATCGAGGCCTGGACTTCGTGCTGCGGGAGCCCAGCGACGTGGCGGTGGAGCGCTTCATCGAGTCCATGCCGGTGGAGGAGAGCACCATCGATACGCACCTGGCGCTGGGAGCGGTGCTGCGCCATCGCGGCGAGGCCGACAAGGCGGTGCGTATTCACCAGAACCTCATAGCCCAGGCACAGCTTTCTGATGCTGCCCGGGCGCGCGCAGAGTTCGAACTGGCGCGGGACTATTTCGCAGCGGGCCTGCTGGGCCGCGCAGAGAGCCTGCTGGTAGCGCTCACCTCACGTGACGAAGACTGGCAGCCGCTGGCGCAGAACCTGCTGGTAGACATCTATCAGCGGGAGCGGGACTGGCCGAATGCGATCCGGGTGGGCACGCGCCTGGGGAGGCGCGATCCGGCCATGCGCCGTCGCCTGGCGCATTTTCACTGCGAGCTCGCCGAGCAGGCACTGGCGGAAGGTGATTTACGTGAGGCGCGCCGTGCGCTGGCGGCCGGGGCCGACGCAGACAGCCATTGCGCGCGGGTACATCTGCTCAGCGCGCGTGTTGAAGAGGCCGCAGGCCGGCCCAAGGTCGTGCGCAAGCAGCTCAACCGTGCGCTGGGCGACGATCCCAGCCTCGCGGTGGATGCAGCATCGATGTACGAGCGGGCCTGTGTCGCGTTGCAGGACCACCGCAGCTGGCGGCGCTATCTGCAGGGCAATCTTGCTTTCGATAGGGATGCGCAGCTGCTGGCGCGGTTGGTTGGTATCGTTGCGCAGACAGACCCCCAGCGCGCTCTTGAGATCGCCGAGCGGCAGCTTGCGCAGTTGCCCACACTCGCTGGCGTGCGCCTGCTGCTGTCTCGCTGGCAGACGGAGTCCCCAGAAATAGCGGAGTTGCTGCGGGCGTTGCAAAACCACCTGGCAGGCATCGCAACCGACGCCCCGGGCTTTCGCTGCGGTGATTGCGGCTTCGTCGCGCAGGTGCGCCTGTGGCAGTGCCCGACCTGCCATGGGTGGGACACCGCCCGCCCGCAATCCGGTGCCCGCGCACAGCCGCGCGCGGCGTAGGCGTACAACGTTCGGCCTGGTCTATCTCTAAGCTGGCAGTCCATTTCAAACCAATGGATGTCACATGATGCACTTCAAAACCTTTGCCGCAGCCTTTGCGCTGCTGGTTGCTCTCGCCGCAGGCGGCGTCTACGCGGAAGACGTTTCCGTGAACATCAATCAGGCAGATGCCGCTGAGCTCGCGGATGCCCTGGTAGGTATCGGCCTCGCACGCGCGCAGGCCATCGTTGCCTATCGGGCGGAGTTCGGACCGTTCGAGGATGTGTATGAGCTTGTCAACGTGCGCGGGGTCGGTGAGCGTACGGTGAACCTCAA
>JAUILW010000006.1 GCA_030432795.1 Gammaproteobacteria bacterium | reverse complement strand
CTGCCGGCGCACCTCGGTCTGCGTGCTCTGACCGAGAAACAACGCCACATCATTGATTCCTCTTGCCAGCAGCGGCCCCTGCCAATCGAGCACCACCACCGGATCCTGCTCGGCAGACGTGCCAAACAGCAGATTGGCCATGCGGTAGTCGCCATGCACCAGCGTCACCGGGTCTGAGTCCATCTGCGCCTGCAGGGATGCAACGGAGGCGAGATAGCGATTGCGCAGCGCCACGAACTGCGGTGATACATAATCGGCAAACTTCTCCATGAGCCCCGCGAAGCCGGACTCGGCCAGCCCGGCCATGAACTCGGCATGATAGCTGTCGGCGATGTGCGGCACCCAATCGAGGCCGTCCACCCTCTCCCAGAAGGGCGCGTGCAGTTTTGCCAGCTCATCCACAGCCAGCTGCGTGCGCGCGAGATCCGCGCCCACCGCCTGATCGCCGACTTCGTAGTCGGTGAGGTCTTCCATCAGCAGGAGAAAGCGATCTTCATCCATGCCGGCGTAGTAGGTCTTCGGTGTGCGTATACTCGTCAGATGATCCAGCTCCGAGGCATAGCGGGTTTCGCGCTCGGGCAGATTGAACGCATTGGCAACCCCGCGGTTGGTTTCGTTGCTGGATGAAAACTTGGCGATCAGCGTGTCTGGCGCGGTTCCCGGAGGGCCGTCGAACCGCAGTGACAGATGGGCGATCTCCGCCATCATGCCGGTACCGTCGCCAAGCTGGCTGCGCTGCACATCGCGCACGCTCGAACCCGGCGGCAGCGCACCGTCGAGGTGCAGAAGCTCGGTGAGCAGCTCCGCCGACAGACCCTGTGGCAATTCCGGAAGACGTACGCCCATCTACAGCGCTGTGCCGCCGTCCACCGGCAGTATGGCTCCGGTCACCCCGCCGCCGACGTCCGAGACGAGGTACATGGCGAGCCCGGCCACCTCCTCGACGGTGTTGAGACGCTTGATCGCCGCTTCCTGCGCGTAGTTGTCTTTGAACTCCTCATAGCTGATGCCCATGGACTCAGCCGCTACCGGTCCGGTGTTGAGCATCAGGTCGGTCTCCACCGCGCCAGGGCTGATGGCGTTGCAGGTCACACCTTTGTCGCCGTACTCGAACGCAACAGCCTTGGTGAAACCGTTCATGGCATGTTTGAAGGTGATGTAGTGGGATGCCGTCGCCTTGTTGGCCTGCCGGCCCTCCACGGAGGAGATATTGATGATGCGGCCCCATCCCCGCTTCATCATGTCTTTCAGCGCCCGCCGCGTGGCCCAGAAACAGGAATTGAGAATCCAGTTGCCCGCCTGTTCCCAGGCCTCGTCGCTCATGTCTTCCACCAGTGCAAAGCCGGAGGAGCCACCAGCGTTGTTCACCAGGATGTCGATGCGGCCGAAACGATCGATCGTGCTGTCGATGAACGCGTTCACATCATCGCGGCTGGTCACGTCACCAGCAAAGAACGCGGCGCGCTCCCCGGCCGCCATTTCGGCCAACGCCTGCTCACCTTTCTCCGGGCTGCGGCCATTGATGGATACGCTGGCGCCAGCCTGCAGAAATGCTTCCGCGAGCGCACGCCCGATACCCCGCGTGCCGCCGGTCACTGCCGCAACCTTTCCAGTCAGATCAGCCATTCCTCTCCCCTGTGCTGCTATGCGTTACCGCATGTTCATACAAACCGGTGCGATGGTTCCACACCCGGTGCTCGCGCAGCTACGCCTTTACTTCGGTGAGCGCACGAATCGTGCGATGAAACGCCTGATTACCCGGTTCGTTGCGACCGAACACGAAGTGCTCACGCGCAACGGCCGGCAACGCTTCGTTGATGGTAAATATGGTGGCGCAATCTTCGTCGCGCACCACCTGCTCGTAGACCTGCCGTTTCTCTTCTGCGCGTGCCAGCATGGCGTCGGTCATGGGTTCGTAGAAGTACTGGTGCTGCACCGTGGTGGACTCCCCCACGCCCGGCCCTGGCAACAGACGGCTGAGCTGGATAGTGTCTTTGTGCCCACCGCTGATGGAGACGTTCGGGAAGATGTAGTGCACGAGGCTCATCACCTCCCCGAGCTCCCATTCTTCCTCCGGCCGTTCATCCACCTGGTAGATTCCTTTCCCGGCGAAGCCGATGCGCACGTGCGGGCCGAAGAGGTCGTAGGTGTTGCGGTTGTTGATCGCCCGCACACCGATGGTATTCCGGTGCAGCAGACCAATGTGGTAGCCGTCGAGATAGCCGTCAGCCGCGAGCTTCCAGTTAGGGCTGGCAATGGTCGAAGTCACTCTGTAGGGATACATCGCGTCCAGACGCAGGGCTTCGAGCGAGCGCACCAGCGAATCACCCAACCACTCCCTTGCCGTGAAAGCGGCACCGGCATCGAGGCTCGCAAACACAGCACCGGCCAGCTCATCCGACGGCAGCTCGATGAGACCAGAGATATCTGACAAATCGCCGAACGTTTCGCCATCGGGCACGCCCTTCAGACAACCCTGCCGGTCGTAGCTCCAGGCGTGATACGGACAGGTGAACAGCCGCCGGCTGCCGTACGGCGCATCGGTGAGCGCCGCACCACGATGACGGCATGCGTTGACAAAGACCCGCGCCACACCGTCATCGCCACGGACAATGAGCAGCGGCCGGCCGACGATGGTGTGGGTAACAAAATCTCCTGCATCCGGGAGATCGCAAGTGAGCGCAACCAGCAGCGGTACCCGCTCGAATATCTGCTCGACCTCGCGCTGGTACTGCGCTGGCGCGGCATACTCCCCCGCGAGCACCGGCAGAACATCCTCCGCCTGATCGGGAGACCCACGCGCCACGTTCTCCCGCAAACGCCTGGCGAGCTCGTAGAAGACCTGGCGCCTTTGCGCATCCGCCATGATCAGCCCCCATCCACAATCGGGGCAATATTTTTACAACGCTGTATGGATTTGGCAAGCTGCGCGCGTTTCACCCTTTGTTTTCAGCGGCCATGGCCAAAGCCCTCTCCACCAGCGGACCGCTCGCCTCTACATCGAACATGAGCTTTAGAAAACACATCAATGCCCGGAAGCGCTGGGGTTGGTCGTAGGTGATGCCTTCCTGCTGGGCGAGGCCTTCCAGCGCAAAGCGGGTCAGATCGCGGCGCAGATCGAAGCCCGGCGCGGACTTCACGTTCTCCGGTGCCAGTTTGTCTGCCATGTCGCGGCGCGCAAGATCGAACGACGCCATAGCCGTGCGAAACACCGGCTCCAGCTCCGGATCAGTACGCGACGCCATGGACAGTTCGGCGAACGCGAAAAACTCGCGGGTCTGCAACTGCTCCCAGGCGCGATCCATGGAGCGGAAGGCAAAGTGCTCATCCCGTGGCAGATCCACCTGCATCTCTTCCTGCATGGCCACGCGGCGCCGTGTCACGTAGTTTACGGTGGCCTCGATGAGCGCCAGGCGGTTGGGAAAGTGGTAGAGCATGGCTGCACGCGTAAGACCAGCGTATTTCGCTACGGTGGTCGTGCTGGTTGCGTTGTAGCCGATGGTCGCGAGGCACTCGATGGCCGCTTCGAGAATACGGGTACGGGTTTCCTGGCTCTTACGGAATTCGTTTTCGTTCACCGCCGTAGGGTCCGGCAGCTCGAACGCCAGCACATCGCCACCAGTCTTTTCTTTGGCCATCTGACATCTCGATTCAGAAAAGCAGATTATGACCGACCGCGAGGTGCAACTGAAACTCCTGTCCAACCCAGACCGATCTCATGGGCATGCGCAACCGTGTCAAACGGTCTCAAGGCTAGTGCGCGGCGAGCAACCAGCGCTTGAGCAACAAACTTTCTTTTTGACAGCCCCGTATAAAATCGAGTTACACTGCCGAGCAGAGGGTAGCGCTACCCTCGGGGAGATCGTTCAAACGTTCTGGGGAGAGCAATATGAAGATTCCACCAAGTCGCGGCGTGCCGACGTGCGCCGCACTGTTAATCGGCACGACCTTCGCCGTCTCGCCGCCCACCCACGCTGCACAGATCGAAGAGATCGTCGTCACGGCACGTTCCGTGGAGCAATCGGTTCGTGAAGTGCCTGTAGCCATCACCGCCGTCGGCGAGGAGCGCCTGAACAACTTCGGCATCGAAAGCATGACCGATCTCGAAGCCCTCACGCCGCAGCTGTCCATCTTCCGCGCGGGCAACGGCAACGCCGCTTCCGTGCAGATTCGCGGCATCGGCTCGCCAACTACGAGCATCGGCATCGAGCAATCGGTGGCCATCATGATCGACGGCGTCTATTTCCCGCAGGGCCGCGCTATCAATGAAGGCCTTTTCGACGTCAGTCAGGTGGCTATACTCAAAGGCCCGCAGGCGCTGTACTTCGGTAAGAACGCGACCGCAGGCGTCGTGTCCATCATGACCAACAACCCGGGTGACGAGTTCGAGGCGAGCGTTCGCGTAAACAACGAGTTCGAAAGCGACGACCTCACCGTCGAGGGCATGGTGTCCATTCCGATCAATGACAAGATCGGTGTGCGTCTCGCCGTACAGCACTCGAAGATGGATGAGGGATGGATCGAAAACAACGCTCCCGCTGCCGGTGACTTCTACAACACGCTGGATGCCGCGACCTTCCTGCCACAGGCCTACTTCAACCCGAAGGCGGCATCCGACTGGCCGCAGGAAGAAACCCTGTTCGCGCGCCTGACCGTAGCAGGCGATCTTTCGGAGAACTTCGACTACAACATCAAGGCCAGCTACACCGAGTGGGAGCAGGGAACGCCAAGCGGCGCGCTGGAACTCTTCGACTGCCGGGCGCTGAACGGCATTGCCCACACCTCGGCGCTGGTCAACCCGCAACCCCCTGGACGTCAGACACCGCTGCGCGAGCCCATCGCCCTGCCCAACGTCGACTGCAACCCGGACGGCCGTCGCGGCTGGAACAACGTGCCTCCTGAGATCGCCGCATCCAACCACCTGTTGCGGCAGTTCGGTGGCGAAGATGGCGACCTGTACGAGTCCTACTCCATCACCGGCACGTTCAACTGGCGTTTCGACAATTTCGACCTCTCCGCCATCCTCAACTACCACGATCAGGAAGCCGAGTGGGTGGGCGACCAGGATGCGACTGGCGTCACCTCCATCTTCGCAGGCGAGCGCAACGAGTTCGAAAACCTCTCCGCCGAATTCCGCCTGGTGACGCGGCTGGATCAGCCCGTGAACTTCGTGGTCGGTGCCTATCTGCAGGAGACGGAGCGGTACTTCAACCAGGTAGTAAACTTCGCCGGTGCGCGCAACTCCGCCGCCAACCCGAACGATGAGTTCACGGCCTACGACAAGATCTCGGAAACCGACGGCGACACGCTGAGCGTCTACGCAGAAGTGATATGGGACATCACCGACCGCTGGCAGCTCACCACCGGCGCGCGCTATATCGATGAGAACAAGGACTCCTACTTCATTCAGCCCTACGTGAACCCGTTCTTCACCGGGCTGTTTACCCTCTATGATCCGAACAATCCCGCAACGCGCGCGGTGGCCGATCAGAATTTCGACGACATCATTCCGGAAGTCACCCTGCGTTGGGAGGCCACCGACAACGTAACGGTTTACGCAGCGTACAAGGAAGGCTTCAAGTCTGGCGGCTTCTCCAACAGCGCCATCTTGAGCAACCTGTCGCCGCCCGGCTTTTTCGACTTCATCTTCGATCCGGAAGAAGTCAGCGGCGGAGAAATCGGCGTCAAGGCTTCGCTGTTCGATGGTTCGGTGATCGCTTCGTTCGAGGTGTTCTACTACGACTTCGAAGACCTGCAGGTGGACTTCTTCAACTCCGCACAGTTCGCCTACGTCACAGACAACGCCGGCGGCTCGGAAACCGAGGGTGCGGAACTGCAGATCGACTGGGCCACCCCCGTGGATGGTCTGACCGTGTCGGGCTCTCTGGGCTACCTGAGTTCGACATTCACTGACTTCCGCAGCTTCTGTGCCACCGGCCAGTCGCTGGCTGCCGGCTGCATCCTGCCGCCACCGCCAGCTGTGGAAACCGACGCGTTCCAGAACCTGGATGGTAGCGACCGGCCCAACGCACCGGAGTGGAGCGGCTTCGTGCAGCTCAACTACGAGCGCCCCCTGGGCGACGCTCTGGTATTCGGCTTCACCGCCAACGCGCAGTTCCGCAGCCGGATCGGTCTGAACGCACAGGACACCGCCGCCGTTCAGGGTGCCTACGAAACCTACGACGCCAACCTGCGTATCGGCTCCGCTGACGGCAAATGGCAGGTCGCGCTCATCGGCAAGAACCTGTCGGATGAGTACGCCTTTCGCGGCGGCGGCAACACCCCAGGCACCGGCGGTAACACCGGCACCGCAGAGGGTTTTCCCTCCGACCTGCAGGGTGTGGCTATCCGCCCGCGGCAGATCGAGTTGGAGCTGCTCTGGCGCTACTGATCGCTCTACAATCCCCGCGGCCACCGTACCGCGGGGATTGCCTTTCCAATCATGCAACTCAACGAACGACACATCCCGCTGGACGGGGCGAGCAACTTTCGTGACTTTGGCGGTTACGACACGCCCAACGGGCGGTTGCGCACCGGCAGGATGTACCGCTCCGACCGGCTCTCCCGCCTCACCGACCATGACTACGCGCGCATCGAGCCGCTTGGGCTGCGGCTCATCGTCGACCTCCGCCGCAGCTCCGAACGCGCCGATGAGCCCACCCGCTGGCGCGGTGGCGTAGCACCCCAAGACCTGCACGCGCCGGTGTTCGAAGATGACGGCACGCCGACCTCGCTCATTCAGATAACCGGTGATCCTCAAACCCGCACCGCCAAAGCAGTGGCGGACATGATGCGCGAGGTCTATCGGCACCTCGTGCGCGATCCCCATGCGCTCAACCACTTCGCGCACATCTTTCAACGTCTGACCCAGCAGGACATGGCACCGTTCGTTGTGCACTGCAGTGGCGGCAAGGACCGCACCGGCGTGTTCGTTGCCCTGTTGCAGACGGCGCTCGGCATGCACTGGGACGACGTGCTGGACGACTTCATGCTCACGCAGGCGCTGTACGACGGCAGCGAACTCCTGGCGGAGCGCAGCCACCAGATTCTCGAAACGCACGGCGTTGCCATGGATGCCGAAGCACTCGCGCCGGTATTCGAGGTGCACCCCAGCTATCTGGAGGCCGCACGCGCCGAAGCTGAGCGCCTCTACGGTTCCTGGGCAGGTCTTGGGGCAAAGCTCAGGGTGGATGCCGAGGCGAGAGGCGAGCTGGCAGCACGCTTCATCACCTGAAGGCAGGCTCCTCCAGTAGCGGTGTCCTTCGGGCGCTAAAATTTATATAATCCTGTATAAATTTTAATCACCTAACTGAGCGCACACCCATGGCAGAACCGCTTGAGAGCTGGCCGCAACCCGACATAGGCAACCACCCTATCCACGGCTACCGCTACACCTCCACCGCCTTCATGCGCCAGGAATGGGAAGGCGTATGGGCCAAGGTCTGGTTACTGCTGGGCCGCGAGGCGGAAATGCCGCAACCCGGCGACTGGCAGATGGAACCTGTGGGGCCCGAAGAAGTTCTCATGGTGCGCCAGGCCGACGGTTCAGTGAAGGCGTTCTACAACGTCTGCCAGCATCGCGGGAATCCGCTGGTTTCGGAGCCGAAGGGGCACGTACGCCGACGCTTCGTGTGCAAGTACCACAGCTGGGCGTTTCTACCCGACGGCGAACTGAACTTCGCCCCCGACAAGAACGACTTTCCCGAAGGGGACCCCTGCGGCAAGGTGCGTCTGGTGGAGCTGAAGTGCGAAACCTTCGCCGGCTTCATCTGGGTGAACATGGACCCGAACGCCGGCAGCCTGCAGAGCTATCTGGGCCCTATCTGGGATGAGTGGCAAAGGCGCGAGATCCATACCTGGAAGCGCACAATGGCCAACTCCACCACGCTGCCATGCAACTGGAAAATCGTCATCGACAACTTTAACGAGTCGTACCACGTACCCACCGTGCACATGCGCGCAAAGCCCGGGTCGGATCGTAAGAAGATCGTCGGCAACATCGACACCTACTACAAAGAGACGCGTTTCGATCTGTCGGAGGAAGGCCATAACCGCATGGTCATGAAAGGCGGATACGCAGCCGGTAACACCGACGCCGAGGGCAATATCGCCGAACCGCTGGCGAGCCTGTTGCGCTACTGGGAGCTGGACCCGGAAGACTTCAAAGGTCATCCCGAGAATACCCGCGAAGCGCTGCAGGCAGCGAAGCGCCGGCTTGGCCCGGGCCGCGGCTACAGCCACTATGCCAGCGTACCCACCGAGCAGCTCACCGACGCTTTCCACTACACCCTGTTTCCCAACTTCGCCGTGTCGCTGTGGTCGGACGGCTTCCACTTCCTCCGCGTGCGTCCGCACCATCGAGACCCGGAGCAGTGCTACTTCGACAACTGGTGGTACTCCAGCACAGCGTCGCTTGCAGAGCCCTCCTCACTACAGCGCTCCCACGCGCGCGCGGATATCGATGAGCAGACGGGTGAAGCCAAGGTACGGCAGATCGACCCGCAGAAGGAATCCATCGGCCCCGCCATCGAAGAGGACGTGGCTGTGTTCGTCACCCAGCAGCGCGGTTTTCGCTCGCGCGGTTATCAGAAGGTGTATCTGTCGAATCAGGAGAAACGGATACGCCGATACCACGAGTTGATCGACCGTTACATCGAGAGAAACGTGGGCCCGGTGGTGCAGGAGTAAACCACCCAGGCATTCGAAGTCTTCGCATTGACAACCTGAGGCCCAGGCGCATAATCCGCGCCCCGCTCACTCCAGACAACCACGCGGAGATGTCGGCATGCGCATCGCCATACTTTCCAGAAATCCCAGGCTGTACTCCACCCGGCGCCTGATCGAAGCGGGGGAAGTACGCGGACACGAAGTGCAGGTATTCGACGTATTGCGGTGTTACATGAACATCGCCGCGGGCAAGCCGGAGATTCACTACAAAGGCAAGGCTATCGGACCGTTCGACGCCGTTATACCGCGCATTGGCGCATCGGTGACGTTTCACGGTACCGCAGTGCTGCGACAGTTCGAGATGATGGGCGTCTACCCGGTGAACGAGTCGGTGGCTGTCACCCGGTCACGCGACAAGCTGCGCTCCCTGCAGCTGCTGTCACGCAAGGGGATCGGCATGCCGGTTTCCGGCTTTGCCCACTCGCCGGACGACACCGACGACCTGCTGGAGTTGTGCGGCGGTGCACCGGTGGTCATCAAGCTGCTGGAAGGCACCCAAGGTATCGGTGTGGTACTGGCCGAAACTCGCAAAGCCGCGGAAAGCGTCATCGAGGCGTTTCGCGGCCTCGATGCACAGATTCTGGTGCAGGAATTTATCGCGGAAGCTGGCGGCTCGGATGTTCGCTGCCTGGTGGTAGGTGATCGGGTGGTAGCCGCTATGAAACGTCAGGGCAAGGAAGGCGAGTTCCGTTCCAATCTGCATCGCGGTGGCACCGCCAAGCTGACGAAGCTGTCGAAAGAAGAACGTGAAACCGCAGTACGCGCCGCCAAGGTGATGGGACTCAACGTGGCCGGGGTCGACATCCTGCGCTCCGACCGCGGACCGCTGGTGATGGAAGTGAACTCATCGCCCGGCCTGGAAGGCATCGAAGCGGCCACGGGCAAGGATGTGGCTGGCATGATCGTCGAGTTCGCCGAGCGGCATGCCCGGCCGGGCCGCACGTACACCCGTCGCACGCGCTGAACCCTGCCGGGGGTTCCTGGTTGCCTACGAAGCCTCAGGAGCGGCCTGCTCCGCCTTGCTGAACCACAAACCAGTCTGACTGTATGCCGCCCACGCATCCCGCACCCAGCGGATGAGTGCAAAGGCGAGCCACAACGACCAACCGAGCATGGCGGCGCGGTACACCCACATCGGCACCGACAGCACCCATGGTGGGCTTGCTTCGTCCTGCAACACATCTACAAACCAGCGGTAGAAATACGACGACGAGCCATTGCCCTCGATACGCATATCGGGTGATGACAGAAGCGCCAACGGTACGCTGATCACCAGAGCAATCACTGCAACCGCACCGAGCAGCATGCCAGCCACCTGCAGCAGGTTTTTCAGACGCGAACCTTTCAGCCGCGCCATGAGTGCCGGCCTCGCGGCAAGCGCCAGCACCCACAGCAGCATCAGCACCGCGGCGGGCAAGCTGCACACGCTGAGACCCAGTGCCAGCAGCACCGCATCCGTGGTGGACACAATACTGCCCGGCACGCGCGCCACCGCCAGGGCGAGCACCACCATCACGAGCGCGAGCCCCCAGTAGAGCATGGCCGGGCCGAGGGTCGGGCCGCCCAGCAGCAGCACCCAGCGATCCTGCGGCATACGCACCGTGGTTGTCAGGTTGTGCGCCGGTGAGGCGAAACCGGGTGCCGCGAACGGCTGCCTTGTTGCGAGGCCATCTTCGCTGGTCCACACCACCGTGTAATCGATCTCTCCAGGGACCAACGGCAGGAGCAGACGGCTGCCGTCCAACGCCAGGGGAACATCGCCACCATCAATGCTCACCGACGTGAGCACCGGCTGCGCACCGCCCAGTTCGAGCGCGTATGTGCCGCCCTCGCTGGCTTTGATCTCAAGCAACAGGTTGTGTTGTGTGGTGCGATCACCCGGCGAGACATCATACGCAGCGCGTTCGACGGTCACCGTACTGCCGGGCACAGGCTCGGTTGCGGTCAGCGCCAGATTCAACTGCTCGCCGGGGCGCGGCCGGAACAGCATGCCTTCCATCTCTTGCGCATAGAGCGGCGGTACCCCTTCGTGGGCCAGGTGCCACAAGTTGCTTGGCACGAGCTGCCAGGTTTCAGCCAGGCTCCAGTTGTCAACCGCAGCCAGCGAAACCGCACTGTTGCGCGACAACACGCTGTCCCATACCACGGTACTGTCACGCGGGCCGAACACGACGGCAACCGCACCGTCGCGAGGTTCGAAACGGCCGTCCAGCACCGATTCACCGGGAATCAGCGGCACGCTGACCGTAAAGCCCCCGGCTGCAGGTGCTTCACGTTGCACGGTGGTGCGTGCCGTCCACTCCTGATCGAAGCGCAGTTGCCGGTGCACCCGCACAAAGGGTTTGGCGGCATCCGGCTGCAGGGTTTCAACGGACTCGGCGCTGCTCTGCGCACGCCGATCGAAACCGATACTGCCGCGCGTCGCGCGGCCTGCAGATAATCCCGACAGCTGCCAGCCCTGATCCACGCGTGTGTCGATGGCCGCCGGCACCAGCGGCAGGCGCACCTCGAAACGATCCAGTGCGCGCACGCTGCCGCGCAGCGCCAGCACGTTTCGACCGGCCGGTACCACCACATGCAGCTGCTCGCCCTGACGCGCCGCCACCGCGGCGGCGCCGTTCAGCTGAACCTCCTCCGGCGCCCATACGTCGCTCCACGGTACCGGCACACTCACTTCGATCGCCGCATGCACCGCCAGGCCGAGGCTCAATCGATCCTGCTGCAGCTCGATCACAAGACGCTCGACGCCCGCACACTGCGGAAAACATGGGTCCGGTGCGAGCAAGCGCCGCTCCAGCTCCTTGAGCAACTCCGGAGCCGGCGTTTGGGCTTCTACGGAGTTTGGCACCGGCAACGCCACAACAAGCAATGCCACCGGCAGCAGTGTACGCAGCGGCACGGGAAGGCGCTGTCTGGCCGGCCCAATGAGACTTATGCACAACCCCGCCACCACCGCCAGCGCCAGTGCCGCTGCCGCAATGTGACCAAGCCGTACCCATGTGGGTGACGCCAGCGTCAGCGACATGCCTTGCTCCGATGAAACCGGCCCGCTCCACTCCAAAGCCACTCGACGCCACTGCCAGTCCGGCTCGCCCGGCCCCGTCTGCAGGCGCAGGCCTTCGCGGTACTTTGGCTCTTCACGACGCGTGGCCGTCACCACGATTTCCTCAATCATCGCTGAGCTACGCGCTGCGGACGATTTGGTCGCGGGCATGGACGAGGGAGCATCCATCTGCATCATATCGGCCGCAAAGTCTTCATAGGCCGGCTCGCCATAGGGTTCGAGTTGCGGGTACATGGCCTGCTGGGCAAAGGACACCGCCAGCGTCAGCGTGGCCAGCAGCGTGCCCGTGAGCCACAGCATGGCGAGCGCCTGCAGAACGGCGCGCGCTCGAGCGTGCTGAACGCGGCTGAGTACCGCGACCAGACCCACGCCCACACCCCAGGTGAGCGCCACGCCGTTGTGATCCGGCAGCACGAACAGCAGGCCCGTAGTCGCCAGCAGCGCAAACGGCAGACGCAGGAAACGCACAGACAGCACGCCAATCAGCACCAGCGTGAACACATCCCACAACGACCATCGAGACAGCCACGCGTCCGGCGCACGGTCCACACCACGTGTCCATAGAAGCCGCCACCCCGGCGGCAGTTGCACAGAGGCGCGCAGATCGGTGGCATCCGCCCAACCGCCAGTAGCCGACATGTCGGCGCCGGCAGGCAGTGTGCCAAGGGCGGCAAGGGAGTGGTCGCCCTGCTGCACCGCTACGCCCGGCTCGCTGCCCTGCACCGTATTCACGAGCTGCAGCTCTCCGTCTACCTCCACCCGCCCCACCGCGTAGTCTGCGGCAAGGCGCTCGGGTGCGCGGATGTCCATATCGAGCGCATCGTGCACGATGTAACGCGAACCATCGAACGCCAGCCACAGCGCCCGTTCGACGCTGTATCGGTTGGGCTTGGGATTCGTGTCGCCGCGTTGGGACTCGGTGAGCGTCAGGCGGTCGTCTGCGCCGAGGAGGAACCCAATCGCGTCATCATCAAACGGCCAGGCGGTTTGCGACAGCGCAATACCCGGCGCACCGCTCACGTCCACCAGGCGAAGCTGCCGGTCGGGTAGAAAACCCCACACTTCCTGTTCGGGCCATCCCTCGCCAGATCCTGGCGCGGCATACTCCGTGTGCTGCCGTGTTGCCCGCGACGTGACGCGCACCGTGTGCTCCCCGGCAGACAGTTGTACCTGCAGGTTGCCAGTTTCATCTACACGTGCTGGCAGCGGGCTGTCGACGGACAGCACTTCGAAACCATCAAGCCGCACGCGGCCGAGTGTGGCGACCCTCGGCAAGCCGGCGACGTGCAGCACGAGTTGGGTGACCATCTGCATCGGCTGGTCGTCCGCCAGCAGGCGGAACACGTCCACGCGTAAGGAATTCTGTTCCGCCGCAGCCACCGGCGCGTTCTGGCCGAGCACCAGCCGGCTGCCACGCATGACCGGCCGCTCAACGCGTTTGCCATCGATATTCAGGGAGAGGACACCGAACGCATCCGGCAAGCCGATGTCTGCCGGGCGCCGCGCCCAGGACATGCGGCCCGTCAACGTGTGCGTCCCGGCATCCAGCAACACCTCTGGTGCCTCGCCAATCACCACCACCGGGACCCCGGCAACGCGCACGTCTTCCGGACGGCTGCGCGCATCACCCGGCAGCGGCACGCGCGTGCGGTTGTAGGTGCGCACCTGCATCTCGAAACGAAGCCCCTCTGCCACGTTGAGGTCCAGGCGGCTGATCCACACGCAGCGCCGGCTATTGCCCGCGGCGTGGTCCGGCGGACAGCGAAGCTGCGGATGCGCATCTTCCACCCACTCCACCCAATCCTCGAGCTCGGGCGGCACGTACACTTCCGCCCATGCGGGCAGGCTCACGAGCAAGCACAACAGCAACCGGATAACGCCCATCACATCGCCCTCCCTGAGACAGTACCGAGCATAGAGCAGCAGACCTGGAACCTCCACGCCGCAACCATACTTTATGTACCGTCTGGACGGTTTGGTTTTGGAGGCCTACACTGGCGCTATGCAAGGTCGACCCAGCAAGCGTGAGAGCATTCTCGACGCCGCCTCCCGGGTGGTGGAAAGCCAGGGTGCAGCACACCTCACCATCGATGCGGTGGCAGCCGAAGCCGCCGTTTCCAAAGGTGGTGTCCTGTACCACTTCCCGAGCAAACAGGCGTTGCTCGAAGGGATGCTGGAGCGCGTATTGGCTGCAGCGGAACAGGACATACAGGCAAGCGGCAGCCCCTACGGCGGCGTGCACGCGCACGCACTTGCCTTCACCAAGCCGCTCAGCAGGAGCGATGAGAGCGCCGCGCTCGCCATCCTCGCGGCCTCCGCCGAAGACCCGCAGCTGCTCGACAGCGCGCGCACCTTCATCCGCGACAGCATCGACGCGCTGCGCGGCTCTGATCATTTTGCCGATGCTCTGATGGTGCTGGTCGCACTGGAAGGCCAGCGCATCATGGACGCACTTGGGCTCCTGCCGCTGAACACAAAAGAGCGCAAGCTGCTCACCGCAACGCTGCTGCAGCGGGCGGAGGAAGCGTCGCGATGACCCGAAGCCTCGCTTGTGCAGCCATGCTGCTCCTCCTGGCTGCGTGCGAAGACCGCAGCCCGCCGGCTCCGGCAGATCAGTCCGTGCGCCCTGCCCGCGTGACCACCATCGACCTCACACGACGGCAGCAGCAGGTGACGCTGGTGGGCCGTGTGGAAGCAGCACGGTCCATCGATCTCGCTTTCGAAGTGTCCGGGCCCCTGCACCAGCTGCCGGTACGCGAGGGCGAAAACGTGCAGCGCGGCCAGCTCCTTGCAGCCCTGGACCAGGCGGACTTCGCGCTGGCGGTGCGTGAGGCCGAAGTGCAGCTGCGTCTCGCCGAGCAGGATCTGGATCGAAAGGAACGCGTGCTGCGCGAACACGGTATCGCCCGCTCGGCGGTAGACGATGCGCGCTCGCTGCGCGAGCTGCAGCGGGTGCGGCTGCAACAGGCCCGTCAGAAGCTTGCCGACAGCCGCCTCACAGCACCGTTCGACGGCATCGTCGCGCAGCGCTTCGTCGACAACTTCGTCAACGTGACCGCGGCACAACCGATTCTGCGCCTGCACGCTGGCGGTGAGCTGCACGTGGTGGCCAACGTACCGGAACATCTCACCGCCACCCTGTCGCAGGACGACGTGGAGGACATGTACGCCACGTTCTCTTTTTCCGGCGACACCCGTTTCCCGATCACCTTTCGGGAAAATCGGGGCGAGGCGGACCGGGTGGCGCAGACCATCGAGGTGTCGTTCGGCATGCCGCGCTCCGATGACTGGAACTTCATGCCGGGCATGACCGCCACCGTACACCTGCTGCTCACCGCTGACGCCGAGGCGAGCACGGTGCTGCCGTTAGCCGCAGTAGTCGCGGATACGGATCAGAGCCTGTTCGTATGGATCGTAGATCCCGAAACACAGGCGGTATCGCGAAGAACCGTCCGCACCGGCCCCACGACAACACAAGGCATCGTTGTCACACACGGCCTCACGCAGGGAGACCGCGTGGTCACTACCGGTGCGGCGATGCTGCGCGAGGGCATGCGCGTACGGCCGATGGAAGCATCCGGCCGCTCCCCTTGAGAAGTATTGCCCGCCTTTCCATCGAGCAGCCTCTGTACACATGGCTGCTGGTCCTTCTCCTGCTGATCGGCGGCGTATGGGGCCTCAACAACGTCGGTCGGCTGGAAGACCCTGGCATGCCGTTCAACCGCGCATTGATCGTCACCGCCTACCCAGGCGCCACCGCAGCGGAGGTGGAAAACGAAGTAACGGAAGTCATCGAAGCGGCGGTGCAGCGGCTGCCGCACTTCCAGCTCATGATGTCGAAAAGCGTTGATGGCCGCTCCGAAGTCACCGTGGAGGTGGAGGAGTCGCTGCCGCTGCGCCGCATCCCGCAGGTGTGGGACGAGCTGCGGCGACGGGTGGACGACGCCGAGCGGCGGTTGCCACCCGGTGCCGCCGAACCGCAGGTGTTCGATGACTTCGGCGATATCTACGGCCTGATGTTCGCAGTCGCCGCACCCGGATACAGCGACGGCGATATTCGCGACATCGCCCGCCAGCTCGAAACCACGGTGAAGACGGTGAATGGTGTTGCCAAGGTACGCATCGACGGTGCGCCGCAGGAAGCGATCTACGTGGAGATCGATCACGCCAGGCTGGTGCGCCTGGGCCTGCCGGTGGACACCGTGTTCGCAAGCATCGCCCAGGAAAATCAGGTCACCCCATCCGGCTCGCTGCACGTCGACGGCCGCCGCCTGCGCATCGACCAGGTCAGCGCTTTCGACAGCGTGGCGGACATCTCCAACCTCAGCATCGGGCGGCCAGGCACCACGGAAATCATGCGTCTCGGCGACATCGCCCGCGTCACCCGCGAACGGGTGGAAGTGCCGGTCGACATCATCCGCCACAATGCCGAGCCCGTGTTCACGCTCGGCGTTTCCGTCACACCCGGCCGCAACGTGGTGGAGGTGGGTCGCGCCGTGGAGCAGGAGCTCGCAGCACAGCTCGGCAACCTGCCCCTTGGCGTGCGCATCGATCCCATCTACGCGCAACACGATGAGGTGGCGCGAGCGGTGTCGACATTTCTCACCAATCTGCTGCTCAGCGTCGGCACGGTGGTGCTCACGCTCTGCGTGTTCATGGGCTGGCGCGCGGGCACCGTGGTGGGGCTGGTGCTGGGGCTCAGCGTCATGGGGACGTTCTTCTTCATGCCGCTGCTCGATGTGCAGCTGCAGCGTATCTCCCTCGGCGCCTTGATGATCGCCATGGGCATGCTCGTAGACAACGGTATCGTCGTTGCAGAGGGTATGGTGGTGGGCGTGCGCCAGGGGTACACGCCGGTGGAAGCTGCGGAACGGGCGGTGCAGCGCACCAAGTGGCCGCTGCTCGGTGCGACCGTGATCGGCGCCGCCGCGTTCGCACCCATCAGTCTGTCTAACGACAACGCCGGCCACTTCCTGCTGTCGCTGTTTCAGGTGATCGCTATCTCCCTGCTGCTGAGCTGGGTGCTGGCAGTAACGCTCATACCCATGCTCGGCAGCCGCCTGCTAAAACCCGCTGGCAACTCTGATGACGCAGCAGTGTACGGCGGCTGGTTTTTCACACCCTATCGAGCGCTGTTGCGCGCAAGCCTCACTGCCGCATGGCGTACCATCGCCGTTCTCGCGCTTGTCACCGCTGCCTGCTTCTGGGCGTTTCAGTTCGTCAAACCCGGCTTTTTTCCAACCAACAGCTCGCCGCTGTTCTACATCGACTACTGGCTGCCGGAGGGCACGGACATCTCCACCACGGAGCGTGCCGTGATGCAACTCGAGACGGACATTCGTGACTCGGTCGAAGTGGAAGCGCTCAGCGCCTTCGTCGGCCGTGGTGCCAACCGGTTCACCGCCATCATGAACCCTCAGCAGCCCAACGCCAGCTACGCACAGATCGTCGGCCGGGTGCCGGACCACACGCAGCTTACGCAGGTTATCCGCACGCTCGGTGATGTGCTGCCCGCGCGGCATACGGAAGCTGAGCTACGGGTGTTTCGCGCCGAGTTTACGCCCGGCACCGGCATGAAGATCGAAGCGCGCTTCTCCGGCCCATCGCCCGACGTGCTGCGCGGGCTGGTGGAACAGGCGCTCGACATCTACACGCGGCACAACCTCATCGACCGCAGCAACGACTGGCGCCAGCCAGCCCTCACCCTGGTGCCGGAATTCGATGACGTGCGTTCCCGCGCCGCCGGCATCAGCCGCCAGGACCTCGCGCAAGCCCTGGCGTTCGCCTCCGAAGGCGTGCCAGTCGGACTGTACCGCGACGCCGACAAACTCGTACCCATCATTGCCCGAGCGCCCGCTGACGAGCGTGCCAACGCGGCAGGGCTGGCGGATCGTCTTGTGTGGAGCCCCAACCAGCAGCGGTACATACCGATGTCGCAGATCGTGCCGGGATTCAACCTGAAGGCACAGAACACCATCATTCACCGGCGCGACCGCGTGCGCACCATGACCGCCATCGCCAACCCGCCGCGCGGCCATAACGCCACCTACACCGTGCTCGCCGTGCAGCCGGAAATTGAAGCCATCCCGCTACCGCCAGGCTACCGTCTGGAATGGGGTGGTGAGCTGGAAGGCAACGACGAAGCCATGGAAGCGCTGGGGCCTGGCATCGTGCTGGCCGTGATCGCCATGTTCGTGCTGACGCTGCTGCTCTTCGGGAGGGTGAAGCAGACGCTGATCATCTGGTTGACCTTGCCGATGATCATCTGCGGGGTGGTGCTTGGCCTGGTCGCCACCGATCTGCCGTTCACGTTTCCCGCGTTTCTCGGTTTGTTGAGCCTCATCGGCATGCTCATCAAGAACTGCATCGTGCTGGTGGATGAGATCGACAAACGCGTGGCCGAGAGCGGCGCCAGCCTGGAGAGCATTCTCGCTGCGAGCATCTCCCGCCTGCGGCCGGTGCTGCTCGCCACCGGCACCACCATCGCTGGCATGGCACCACTGCTGGCGGATGCATTCTTCATGGAGATGGCGGTGTGCATCATGAGCGGACTGGCGTTCGCGACGGTGCTGACGCTGGTGGCCGTGCCCGTGCTCTACCGCATCGCCATGCGCACGACGCTACCGGCGCCACACCCCTGAAGCATTGCTCTGGTAGCCAAGACAGCGATACGCCGCATCCACCAACGACTGGCCGCGCTCATTCATCAGGATGCCAGGGCCCATCTTGTTCATGGCGTAACCAAAGCTCATGCGCGCGGCAGGATCTGCGAAACCGACGCTGCCGCCGGCACCCACGTGCCCGAATGCCGCACTGCTGAAGATCGCGCTGCTCTTGTCCACCGCCTGGTCCCGGCGGTTGTCCATGGATTTCATGAAGCCCAGCGAAAAACGCGTGGGGATGAGCAGCGTTGCGTCCTGATGCGTGGCCACCGCGACCTCGCCCATGGCAGCCAGGGTGTCGGCGTCCACGAAGCGCCGGCCGTTCAGGCTGCCGCCGCAGGCGAACGGCGCGTAGATGCGCGCCAGCCCACGGCCGTTGGCCACCGCACCAGCGCCACCGATTTCCGCCGCGCGGCAGGTACGACTGTTGGGGCTGAAACCGCCCTGGTTGTAGTAGGCAAGGGACGGTATGGAACCCGCATCGCTCACCAACGCTTTGGTGAACGCGCTGAGCTCAGCTCCGCGCACGGGCTTGAAGGGAATCATTGGTGCGACGCGGGTTTCCTCCGCTTCCGGCAAGCCGATCCAACATTCAGCCTGAGTAGGTGCCGCAATGGCTTCATGAAAGTAGGAACCCAGCGATTGCCCCGCCGCGCGCCGCACCAACTCCCCCACCGTCCAGCCGAAGTTGGCCATGTGGTAGCCGTTGCGTTCACCCGGCTTCCAGAACGGCGCTTCACGCTCCAGGCGCTCCACCATGTATTGCCAGTCGCAGCAGCCTTTGTCCTTGAGCTTCTCCCGCATGGCCGGCACGCCGACGCTGTGGTCCAGCATCATGCGCACTGTGGCATCCTCCTTGCCATTCGTCGCAAACTCGGGCCAATAGCGTTTCACCGGTGCATCCACGTCGAGCGCACCGGCCGCCACCAGCGTGTGCGCAGCCAGAGCCACGGCACCCTTGGTGCTGGAGAACACCACGCACGCGGTGTCTTCCTGCCAGGGTGTCTGCGCCTGCACATCCTTCGTGCCACCCCAGAGATCCACGACGCTGTCGCCCTCCACGGTGACACACACCGACGCACCAACCTCGCCGCGCGTTTCGAAATTGCTGACGAATGCATCGACCAGCGGCTCGAACTCCGGCGCGTAGCGCCCGCTGAGCTGGCCCGCTTGCGTGGTTTTCTGAAACTCCTTCACCCCTGCCCCCGTTTGCTGCTCCTAAACCTAGTGTCCCGTCAGGTTCATTCGTTGCTCTATGATGAGCCCAAAATCGTCAAGAGCAAGGCGCATGCCGCAGGACAGGTCGGGACCTTTCCAAGGGATGCAACACAGCTATTGGCGATTTTGGGCCACCCGAAGGGCGCGTGACACGGCGCCCCTGCCGTTGTTGCGCCTCTTGGACATGGCACCACCATGCCCTACGAGACGCGCCTAGCCAGTGACGCCTCCTTACTCGGTAAAGAGGCACGGGTCATAGTTCGACGAATGAACCTGACGGGGCAGTACAGCGTACCCGTCCTTGCGGCCAAGTTCAGTACAATGGCCACCCTTCCCGCCGGATGAACCGGAGCCCATGACCGACCCCCGCCTCGCCGACTACGACTGGGAATCCTGGCATGCCCAGCAGCACGCCACGCTGATGTTCGTGCTGCGCGGCGAGGAGATCCTCCTGATCCGCAAGAAGCGCGGCCTCGGCGAGGGCAAGATCAACGGCCCCGGCGGCAAACTCGACCCAGGGGAAACGCCGCTTGCCTGCGCCGTGCGGGAAACCCGCGAAGAGGTGGGCATCACTGCCGTGCAGCCGCGCGCCATGGGTCAGATCGATTTTCAGTTCGTGCACGGCCTCACCATCCGCGGCTACATTTACCGTGCGGACGACTTTCAGGGCACGCCAACGGAAACCGCCGAGGCGATTCCGCTCTGGCGGCCGGTGCGCGCCCTGCCCTTCGAGGAAATGTGGCAGGACGACGCCGTGTGGTTACCCTGGCTGATCGACGATCGCCGCTTCGCCGGCCGCGTACTTATCGGCGCCGAGGACCGAATGCTCGAGCACGACCTGCGCCCGCTGCCGGGCACGCACCGATGGGCATGGGAGTAGCAGCAAACGCCCACTGGCTGGCAACGCAGGTTTCTGTGACACTCAGGCGCAGGCCTCAGGAGGTGAGACCATGAAGCGATCAGCCATTTTCGTTCTTTTCGCCGCGCTGGCATTCGCCGGCACCGCCGCTGTGCACGCTGAAGAAGCAACAGAGCAGGCACAAAAGGCGGAACAGGACCCGACCGTGTGCAAGCGCGTGAAACAGCTCGGCACCCACTTCAAACGCAAAGTGTGCAGGAAGAAATCCGAGTGGGCGGTGGTGAAGGACGACAGCCAGGCTGCCATGCGCACCATGACGTCCGGGCCACCAGCACCAAAGTCGGGAAGCTGAGCCGCTCAGGCGACGATCTCAGGCATCGTCTTCCAATGGATCTCCACCCAGAACCGCGGGCGCCTCACAGTAGGTCGTGAGGATGTAGCGCTGGTGTTCCTCAATGCGGGGCGTCAGCGCGGCTGCGATCTCCGGGATGTGCCCGTTCATCGCGAAGAACTTCAACATACCTTTGTTCTGCCGCGTGCGCGGCATGATCTCGAGCGGCGCTGGTAGCACGCACATGCTGAACGTCGCCCAGTACACATCGATAGCGCTCACCGCGTCCCCGACAAGATAGCGAACGCCACGCTGCGCCTGCGCCTGCAGACGGCTGTCGATCAGGCGAAGTACCGCGGCAATCTTGCCGGGTGCTGCCTTACTTGCCGCCTCGCTGTAGCCATATTTCCGCGCCAGCGGACTGTCGCTGAGAATCCGCATGTTCCACACGAGGCCATCCTCGCCGAGAACCACCGCGCACAGCCCCAACACTTCCACCCGTTGCTCGAAGTCATCAGGAATCAGCACCGGCGTGCCCGGTGCACCGAGTCGCTCTGCCAGCGCCAGCTGCTCGATCCAGACGTTTCTGGGCCGCTCTTCGTCGTGCAGCATGGTGGGCAGGCTCGTCTGGCTGGTGAGCTCGTAGAGTTTCGCCTGCCGGTCTTCGCCCGTCTCCTTGTCGATGCCCATCATCGGGTGCAGCGCGCGGATGAGGGGTACACCCTTTACATAGCAGATGTTCTTCAGCGCTTCGGAGTACATCGCCGGAATGCCGGGAATGAACGTCACCCGTGTGCCGGTGGTCATCGCTGCGGCCTGCTCGAGGGTGATGAATTCAGGGACGTTGCTGTCACTTGCCATAAGTCGTTCCAGATGATGCGCTACGCGCATGGTTTCGAGGGCTACCTGCAGGAGTCAAAGCCCGCATAGGCAGCAATATCAATCGCTCTCAGCGGCTTTGCAGCCCTTCCTTCTTCAGGCGCCACAGCAGCACGTCCAGTCGATCCTGACCGAAAAACGGCTCGCCGCGAAACGCGCACGTCGGCACGCCCCAATGGCCTGCCTCGTGATGATCCGCCTGATTTTTCTCTATGGCCGCTTCCAGCCGCTCCGCTTCACTGACGGCTCTGCGATCCATCTCCGCGAGATCCAGCCCGGCGCGCCCGGTTGCCCGCGCCATGTGGTCGCCCTGATCCCACGCCTGGGTGCCGCCCCAGATCAACGCCGAAATTTCATCCGCGAATTCGAGTCCTCGGCCCATTTCCTCCGCGAGCACACCCAACCTCGTCAGGCGGTGAATGTAAGGCTGCTCCGCGCCAGTCTGGCGCCGACCGTTTGCGTCGACCAGCTGAACCACCGGGTCGGGATTGGGCCACACGAAAGGTAGCCCCAGAAACTCTGCGACACGATGGATGTCTGTGGCGAAGTAGGAGAACCACTGCGGCTGCACCTGGTGAAAGAAATCGGGTGTGCGTATGGCGATGGGGTACACGGCACGGAAGTTGACGGTCAACTGATAGGCATCCTGCCACTCACGCAGCCGCCGGGTGGCCAGGTAGGACCATGGGCTGCGAAAGGACCAGAACACATCGATTTCCAGCGGCTCGCTCACTTGCTTCTCCCTTCAATTCGTTCAGGAAATTATCGCACGGCCGCATCAGCCGGGCGCACCCAGATCGGCGATGACCACGCACGCTCCTGAATCACCGGCGCGAGATCCTCTCGTGGTGGCACCCCCGCGCGAACCGCATCCCAGGTGGACCAGCGACAGGTGGGGTTCTCCAACACCCGGGCATAGTAGAAAGCCTTGTGGGCTTCGTTGAACTGCGGATCTCGCCACACCGCCTTGAGCTCTCCCGCACCCCGATCAGCAGAGAAGGCGCAGTCCGACAGATTCACTTTTGCACCGTTGTCCGGGCAGCGATGGGTTGCGGGGTCTACTGCCAGACCGTCTGAGCACGCCACGTCGAACACACGCTCGTGGGTTTCCCCGCCTTCAATCCAACCCTTGATGATCTGCACACGCTGCAAAGGTGCGGAATGCGCATCGCGTGCTGCCCACACCAGAAACGACGGCGCATCCCCAGGCTTTGCCATCAGGTCGCCGCCCATCGGCACAGCTTGCGCATACGCTCGCGTCAGGCCATCCGCTGTTGCAAACATGTTGACGTCCAGTGCCGGCCCGGCAAAGAAACGCACCCGTATCCGCGGCCCTGAAGTCGCAAACGTTTCCTTACGGCGAAAGGCATCGTAGATCGCCTCGCGCGTGTTCTGCTCCGCCCACACCGCCGCCAGCCCCGACGCCCCGTAGGCAGACGTGTTACGCATCAGGTAGCGTCGCCCATCAGACGCCACGTAAAACGATGCGCTGTCCGCATCGCGCAAACCCACGGTGTTCAGCACTTCATCGCTGACAGGCACCGAGCCGCGAAGTGCAGCCGTGGAGTCGAGCAACCCCACCTTCGAGTAGAAGTTGGTCTCATCGTAGGAACCCGCAGCCGTGTGCGTATCGGACGAACCGATGAACCCATACCGGAAAGGATTCCCCAGGCCCTGAGCTTCCAGCGCCAGGCCTTTCTTCAGCGCGTCGCGCACATATCCGCCCTCCGGCTTCGCCACGCGTAATGGTCCGCCACCAGCCACATAGGGATCGATCTCGAATCCCGCCCACTCATCGTTCATGGACAGCGCCGGATGGGTCTCCGAGGTACCTTTCACCTGCGTGATTTCCACCAGTGGTTCGTTGCGCGCGCGTTGCTCGTTGTAACTCAGCGTCATGGGGTCGCCCGCCCAGGTTGCCAGCTCAAACATCTGCCCATTGGACTTGTTAGAGTTGTGCGGAATGGCCAGGCTTTCAACGCCCGATCCTCGCAGCTCGTCCATCCAGCTCCACAGATCCGCCGGATCCGGCGAGCGGAGCACGCTGAAGGGCACGTCAGGCAGATTGCCGGTGCCACGAAAGATGACATTGCGATGCATGCTGCCGCCGTCCGCCCGGATGGTCGAATACTCATACGCGGCGAAAGTGGTGAACGTTCCGGGCACGTAGTGGCGATCGGCAGCAGCCACTTCATCTGCCCAGGTGGTACGCATGGTGCGCGCCACCTCTGAACCGAGCGCTTCGGAATCCGCCATGCCTTGCCTCAACCCACCGATCCAGGCGCGGAACCTGCGGTTGGGCAGGCTTTCGAGGGTGAGGTTCTCCGGCGCGTTGAGGTTGTGAATCGGCTCCATCGCCGGGTAGGCGGAAATCGCCGTGGATGTGTCGGCACCGGCGCGCGCGACGCCCAGGAAGACGCCATGATCCGTTACCGCGTAAAAGTCCAGCGGCCGGCGGAGCTGCATATCGAATCCGCCCGGATGCCTGATGGCCTCGCCCTGCGCGTAGCGGTAGGCATCGTCGGGCGTAGCCAGCGTGCCGAACTGGAAGGCGTCCATCGAGTAGGTGGTGTGGACGTGCAGGTCGCCGAAGTAGGCATTTCTTTCGTACCCCGCTGCAGACGGTTCAGCGATTGCCTGCTCTGCGGGCTCATGGGCCGCAGTGGGAGCGCGGCTGTTTGCAGCATGTTCTGCGTCGGAGCAGGCGACGAGGGCTGCCGCGAACCCAACGATCATCACCGAACCGAACCCCCGGATTAAGTTGCTAGTCATCGCCTCCCCCCTTTTAAGTGCTGACAAAGCCATGGCGGAAACACGCCAGACCACGTCGATTCAAGCCCGCGCTTTCGCCTCAATCTCCGCCCGAATTTCTCTCTGACGCTCCGGCGTGATTGGAAAATTCCACACGATCAATGCACCACCAAGAAAAAATATCGATGGGAACGCGGAGAACAGAAAGCGAAGGCCAAACAACTCATCCTCGCTGTTGACAGCCCCCGGCTCGGCGTTGAAGCCCAGAAACGCCAGGCCAAACATGGCGATCGCAGCACCGATGGATGCGGTGGACTTCTGCGCAAAAGACCACGCCGAGAAGAACAGCGCCGCTCGATTTTCACCCGTGCGCAGCGTGTCATAGTCGATCACATCCGCCTTCATCGCGTTGGGCAGCATCTGGCTGAAGCCACCGGAGGCAAACCCGGTTGCGATGGTGACCGGAATCATCCACCAGATGTCTCCCTCTCCCAGTAACAGGTAGAACGGATGCGCAATGGCGATCATCGCGAACGCGGCTACATACGCGCGGTGCTTTGAGATCTTTGTTGAAAGCCATACCCAGAACGGCACCGAAGCAAAGCTCGTCACCATGTAGATGCTCAGGATGTAGGGGGTCTTATCTTCCGCACCTAGTACGTCCGACACGAAGAACAGGTACAACGGCGTGGTGATATTCAAGCCGATGTAGCCGATCATGAAGGCGATCACCAGGCGCAGAAACGGCTTGTTGGTGACCATGAGCTTGAGCCCCTCGAGCATGCGTACCCGCTCCTGAGGCGGGCGGAGGGGCTCCGGCACCCGGGTTACCGTGGCCAGAATGCAGATCGGCATCAGCACGATGATGGTGATGCCCACCAGACGAAGAACCGACTCCGCATCTGTTGAGTACGCAAACAAGGCAGCCGCCGTGATCGGGATGATCTGCGTAGCGAAGTTGCCGACGATGCCGGCCTGCGCGCGCCACCCGGTGATTCTAGATCTCTCGTTGTAGTCGGTAGACAGCTCCGCCCCCCAGGACCAGTAGGGGATGATCACCATCGTCTGCCCGACACCCAGCACCAGCATCCAGAACAGCATGTGGCCGCCGCCCGCGCCTTCCGGCGGCATGAAGAGCATATAGATGGAGAGCATCATCACCGGGGCGGACAGAAGTACCCAGGGTTTGCGCTTGCCCCACGGGGTCTGCACGCGATCGCTGATAAACCCCATGAGCGGGTCAGTGAACAGATCCACGATCCGCGCCACCAGGATGTACGTGCCCACCAATGCCAGCGGCACGCCGACATCGCTGGCATAGAAGCGCGGGATGAAGACCATCGCCGGGAAGAACCCCATCATCACCGGCAACTCGGTCAGGCTGTAATAGAACAGCGTAGAGTTCTTCAGCCGCTTGCCGTCGTTGTGAACCAAAGCCCCTCTCCCTCAGCGACCATGCTCAGCGGTGGCGGTCACGGAAGCCCGAGACTACAACCATTCAGTCGTCAAAGCCCAGAAATCGAGCCGCCTCGTCCACGCTCTTGCGCTCGGAAACTACCGCATTCGCAGGAAAGCTGTCATCCGGCCAGCCCAGCGCAACTGCTTTCATGATCACCTGGTCTTCTGGAATCTTGGCATGTTCCCGCACCACCGGCGATTGCATGATGCCCTGGCTGTTGATCACCGCGCCCAGGCCCCGCGACCAGGCGGCGTTGACCAGCGCCGTGGTGACCGCGCCACAATCGAACGCGGTGTCATCGCTGTCTGCCAACTCACGGTCGTAGGTGATGATCACACACACTGGCGCGTCGAACTGGCGGAAGCCGCGTAGCACCCAATCCTGGCGCCCTTCTTTGTCTTCCCGCGCGATGCCCATGGCAGCGAACAGTTGTTTGGCAACGCCAATCTGGCGCTCACGATGCGCCCCTGCAAACGGTTGGCCGATGCGGAACTCTCTCGAGTGCGGCACACCCGCGAGGTTGCGCTCTGTATTGCCGGCGCGGATACGGTTCAACACTTCACCGGATACCACCGTGAAGTTCCACGGCTGCGTGTTCATGGACGAAGGCGAACGCATGGCCAGGGAAAGGACTTCCTTGATCAGTGCCTTCGGCACCGGATCGGGTTTGTAGCCTCGGATGCTCCGACGTCCGAGAACGACATCATCAAACTGCACTCTGAATTCTCCGCGTGAGAAATGCGACAGTTTACGTGATGCAGGCGCGTGCGTGCCTACAGTTTACAGTCCTTCCTTCCAGGCCAGAGAGGGTGGCGGCAGGTCAACGAATCTTCAATACCTCCGCCCCTAGACCAAGCGCAGGCCCGCTCAAAACAAGGTCAGATAGTTAACACTCTTCAGTTACAGCGCAGAGTGAACGAGCTCAGCAGGAACGGCTCACCGTACAGATTGCATATCATATATGCAATCTGTACGATTCGCCTCATGATCAGAAGGCACTTGGGATCCGTTCTTCGACAGATAGCCACACGCTATCCTGTGGTGACCGTCACCGGACCAAGGCAATCCGGCAAGA
>JAUILW010000297.1 GCA_030432795.1 Gammaproteobacteria bacterium | reverse complement strand
TTCACCCGCTCGGCCAGGATTCGCGTGGCAACGATCTCGTCGCCGGAGGTCGCCGTGTAGTACTTGCCAACATCCGCCACCTTCCACTTGGCGAAGGAGTCGACGATCAGTGGCTTCTTTTCCAGCGTGTAGTAACGCTGTGGCGAGGTATCCAGCGTGAGCACCCGGCTTTCGAACTTCTTCACCACATCGGCAAACGGAAGTTTGAAATGCAGGCCCGGCACAACGTCGCTTTCGATCACGGCACCGAAACGCAACACGATGGCGCGCTCGGTCTGCTGCACGACGAAAACGGAATTGACCAGCGCCAGGAGTACGACTACGCCAACGATAAGCAGAAGAAAGTTTCTTGGTGTCATATCAATCTCCTACCGGTGACTACCGGTTGTCCCGAGCGCGCGCAGCGTTCTGCCGCCGTTCGATTTCGAGCATGGCTTCTTCGGTGATCTGGCTGGGCGACGGGTCCGTGCGCCGCGATTCTGCACCCGCCGGCATTTGTGCCAGACGATCCAACGGTAGATAGAGCAGATTGTTGCCGCCAGGAACGTCTACCAGCACCTTGGAGGTTGCCCCCAGCACGGATTCCATAGCGTCAATGTAAAGGCGATCGCGGGTGACCTGTTCTGCTAACTGGTACTCCGCAAGAAGTTTCACAAAACGCTCAGCCTCACCTTCGGCACGGGCTATCACCTGATCGCGATAGGCGTTGGCCCGTTCGATCTGCTTCTGCGCTTCACCACGAGCCCGGGGTACCACGCTCTCCGCCACAGCGTTCGCCTCGTTGATCACGCGCTGTTCGTCCTCTTTGGCCTTCTGCACGTCGTCGAAAGCATCGCGCACCTGATTTGGTGGCGCGCTCTCGTCGATATTGACCTTGGAAACGAGAATGCCTGTCTGGTAACGGTCCACGTACGCCTGCAAGCGCTCCTGCACCTCGAGGGCAACGGCCTCCCGACCATCGGTGATCACCTGATCCATACCGGAGCTACCCACTACGTGGCGCAGCGCGCTTTCAGTTGCGTGTTCCAGGCTGACCTCGGGGTTGCGAACCTGCAGCACGAAGTCTTTGGCGTCACGGGCCACCCACTGCACGGTGAGGCTGACATCGACGATGTTCTCGTCCTCCGTGAGCATCAGCGCCTTGTGCTCGTGGGATTGCACTCTGGTGACGTTGACCTTTATCACCCGGTCAATAATCGGCGGGTTCCAGTGAAGGCCCGGCATGACGACGTCATCCTGCACGGCGCCGAAGCGCAGCACCACGCCGCGCTCCTGCTCGTCGATCTGATAGAGCCCGAGGCCACCGTAGATGAGCGCCAGGACCACGAGCACGCCGGCCACCGCGGAGCTGTTGAAGCCGCCACCGGAACGTCCGCCGCCGCCACGCCCGCCGAAGATTCCGGCGAGCTGGTCCTGCAGTTTTCGGAAAGCCTCGTCCAGATCCGGCGGGCCCTGATCACCCCGGTTGCCCCAAGGATCTTTGTCACCGCCACCCGGCTCGTTCCACGCCATATCGATTCACTAGCTGTTTGGGGGGGAAAGTTTATCAGTCAAGCGTGGCGCAGTAACACCTCTTGGCGCCGGGCAAGCTGACCTGCAAGCTGCTCGTCAGCACGCACGGTGAGTTCCAACGACCCATCCTCGTGCACGGTTTCGTCCATCACAGCGCCGGCTTTGTACAACCAGGCGCGCGTACGACCGTCTCCTGCACGCAGCAACACCTTCATCGCCGGCCGGGCAACGCCAAACGCATCGCCAATGGCGCGTTTCAAGCCGTCGAGGCCGGCACCGGTCAGAGCGCTGACCGCCACGCCCTCCAGGCCGTCAGGCAGCCGCTGCGCACGATCGGTTTTGTTCAGCACCACAAGGGTCGGATTTTCGTGCGCGCCGATCTCTTCGAGCACGGTTTTCACATCAGCGACCTTCTCAGCCGCACGCGCATCGCTCGCATCCACCACGTGCAGCAGCAGGTCGGCTTCGGCAACCTCTTCGAGCGTCGCCTTGAACGCTTCCACCAGCGTGTGCGGCAATTCGCTGATGAATCCCACCGTGTCGGCCACCACGCACTCACCCACACCCTCGATGGCGATGCGTCGCATGGTGGGGTCAAGCGTCGCAAAAAGCTGATCTGCCACCAGCACGTCACCTGCTGTGAGCCGATTGAACAATGTCGACTTTCCAGCGTTTGTGTAGCCCACCAGCGATATCACCGGCGTTTCGTTGCGCTGCCGCCTTTTTCGTGACAGCGCCCGGCGACGCGCCACTTCGTCCAGCCGCTTGCGCGTCATTTTGATGCGCTCTCCCAGCATGCGCTGGTCGAGCTCGATCTGCGTTTCACCAGCGCCTTTCAGGCCGATGCCACCCTTCTGACGGTCGAGGTGGGTCCAGCCTCGCACCAGCCGCGTTCGCGCGTGTTCAAGCTGTGCCAGCTCTACCTGAAGCTGACCTTCGTGGGTTTGCGCCCGTGCGCTGAAGATATGCAGGATCAGCTCGGTGCGGGTGAGCACGCGAACGTCGAGCTCCCGCTCCAGGTTACGTTGCTGGCCGGCGCTGAGCTCATGGTTCACCAGGAGCATGTCCGCAGAAGTGCTCTGCACCGCCTGGCGAATTTCCTCGACCTTGCCCTCGCCGACAAACCAGCGAGGGTGCGGTGCTGGGCGCTTGCCCGTGACGGTACCGCACACCTCAAGCTCGATCGCCGCAGACAGCTCTTTCAGCTCCGCCAGGCTCGCCTCGGCAGCCGCCGCATTGTTGGATTGCGTGAACACCATCTGCAAAAGCAGCGCGCGTTTGCCCGCATCCGGGCGATCAAAAAACATCTGGCGCTACCTCACAGTGGTTTGAGAGCCGTCAGTCCGCCTTAGCAACGTCGCCACCGGTGCCGCTGGGGCTGGCGATTTTGACGTTGCGTGAAGGCACGACGGTGGATATGGCGTGTTTGTACACCATCTGGCTGACCGAATTGCGTAACAGCACGACAAACTGGTCGAACGACTCTATCTGGCCCTGCAGTTTGATGCCGTTGACCAGGTAAATTGAAACAGGAATGCGCTCCTTGCGCAGGGTGTTCAGGTAAGGGTCTTGTAACGTGTGCCCTTTCGACATGACGTGCTCCTTGTCCGGCACCTCCAGCCCAGCTAAAAGCCACTTTCCAGCCCCTGACTGCCAGCCGTTCTAGGACGCGCGAATTCGTATTGTTTGCAGCTCAGTGTGGCTAGAAGCCACCCCAAAATCAATCACCTACGAGCTTCGACAAACGGCCCGCAAGTTCGTTCGGATCGGCTCCGCAAAAACGCTGCACATGCGTCCAGCGGCGCAGCCACGTGTACTGTCGTCGGGCCAAGCCGCGCGTCGCAGCCAGCACCTTTTCGCACATGAGGTCGAAGCCGGTGACACCGTCGAGAAAGTCCCATACCTGTCGGTATCCCACCGCCCGCATGGAGGGCAGGTCCGCATGTAGATCTTCGCGGGTGCGGAACGCCGACACTTCCTCGACGAAGCCGGATTGCAGCATGTCGTCGAGCCGCTGGGAGATGCGCCGATGCAGCTCCTGGCGCTGCTCCACGTCGATCATCACCTCCACCAGGGGCACTCCGTGTCGCACCGAAGCCTCTTGCGCTTTACCCCAGAAGCTCGAAATCGGCCTACCGCAGAGCTCGTAGACTTCCAGCGCCCGAGCCAGCCGCTGCGGGTTGTTGGGATGAATCGCGGCGGCACCCACCGGATCCACGCGCACAAGCTCCTCATGCAGCGCCTGCCAGCCGTGCCTCGACGCTTTTAACGCAACGTGTTCGCGCACTGCTTCCGTGCTGCGCGGTACGGCATCGAGCCCTTCGCGAAACGTTTTGAGATACATCATCGTGCCGCCCACCAGCACCGGTAACTCGCCCGCTGCAAGTGCGCCGGCAACCTCACGGTCTGCATCGGCAACGAAATCGGACACGGTATACGGATCTGCCGGATCGCAGATGTCCACCAGAGCGTGTGGATACCGCAGCAGCGTGTCGGCGTCCGGCTTGGCGGTGCCAATGTCCATGCCGCGGTATACCATCGCCGAATCAACGCTGATCAATCGCACCGGCCGCTGTTGTGCCAGCTGTAGCGCCACCGCCGTCTTTCCCGCGGCGGTGGGACCTGTGACGACGAGAATGCTCACTGGCCGCGCAGAAACAGCCGGTCGAGCTCCGTCATCGACAACTGCGTATAGGTGGGCCGGCCGTGATTGCACTGGCCTGCGTTTTCGGTGATCTCCATCTCGCGCAGCAGCGCATTCATCTCATCAACGCTGAGCCTGCGGTTGGCGCGCACCGAGCCGTGGCACGCCATGGTAGCCAGCAGATCATCCTGGCGGTCCTTGAGCAGGGTGCTCACACCGAAGGTTGCCAGCTCACTCAGAATATCCCTCGCGAGACCTTCCACATCTCCACCGGCCAGCGCCTGCGGCACCTCCCGAACGCTGATGCTCTGCGGCCCCGTTCGCTGCAACACGAGCCCCATCTCGCTGATAGCCTCGGCGTGCAGCTCAGCCAGATCCGCTTCCGCCTCGCCCACCGCAACACTGACCGGTACCAGCAGCCGTTGCACCGCAAGACCATCGGCGGCGATCTGCTGCTTGAGCCGCTCATACGTCAGCCGTTCGTGCGCCGCGTGCATATCCACCAGCACCAGTCCGTGTGTGTTCTGCGCCAGGATGTAGACGCCGTGCAACTGCGCGAGGGCATAGCCCAACGGCGCGTGCGCCGCCTCCGCCGGCA
>JAUILW010000296.1 GCA_030432795.1 Gammaproteobacteria bacterium | reverse complement strand
ACCTCACGACCGGCGTCGAGAAGCGCATGCACTTCGTCCGCCAGCGCTTCGATGCGCGCCTGCTCCAGACCAGTTTGGCGGTTTGTCAGCAACGAGCTGCCGAGCTTGATGACGACACGCCTGGCAGAAGCCAGCTGCTGTCGGATGCGGCTCTCCTGCAGCGCCTCAGTCACGCACGTACACCACTTCTACGTCGTCCTCATCGCCGTCGTCATCTTCGTCTTGCTCGTCCGCATCATCAGCCGCCGCGGTAGTCGAGCCCTTGATGGGCCGCACCTCGAGCGCTGCGCGCATGACCTGGTCGGTGAGCCTGGCATCGAACGCATCCACCGAGTCAGCGAACTGTGCATCTTCCGCGAGCCGCTGACGAAAGGCGAGTATCGACGCCATCAGCCCGTTGACCAGGGCGTCGAGCCCCTCGTCACCCAGGGCGGAAACTGCCAGAACACGCCTTTCCGGGTACGCGCGCTGCACCGTTTCGAGCAACGTCCGGCGCGCCTCGTCATCGAGTTGATCGATCTTGCTCAACACGATCCAGATTTCCTTTTCGAGCATGGCCGGGGCATAATTTCCAAGCTCTGCTTCCACGAGCTCGATCTGCTCGAGCACCGGTGTTCCGTCCGGCGGCGCCACATCCACCAGGTGCACCAGCACCCGGCTGCGGGCGACGTGGCGTAAGAACTGCGCGCCGAGGCCCTGCCCCTGAGCCGCCCCTTCGATGAGGCCAGGTATGTCCGCCACCACAAAGCTCGCTTCATGGCCCACGCGCACCACGCCGAGCGTCGGCACCAGCGTGGTGAAGGGATAGTCCGCCACTTTCGGGTTGGCCGCGGAGATCTGGCCGATGAGCGTCGACTTGCCCGCGTTCGGCAGGCCGATGATGCCCACATCTGCCAGCAGCTTGAGCTGCAGGCGCAGGCGTCGCTGCTCGCCAGGGCTGCCGGGCACGGTTTTGCGGGGCGCCCGGTTGGTGCTGGACTTGAAGCGGGCGTTGCCCAACCCTCGGCGACCACCGCCGGCAACCAGCAGGGTCTCTCCGGCTTCGGTCAGATCGCCGAGATTTTCGAGGGTTTCCTCGTCGAGGACGGTCGTGCCCACAGGCACTTTGACGTACATGTCTTCGCCGGCCGCACCGGTTTTGTTGCGTCCGGAGCCGGGCTGGCCATTCTTTGCTTTGTAGCGGGGCTGAAAGCGGAAATCCACGAGCGTGTTGAGCTGCTCGTCGGCCAGCAGGTAGACGCTGCCGCCGTCACCGCCGTCACCACCATCGGGGCCGCCCTTGGGGATGTATTTTTCACGACGAAACGACAGGGCGCCGTTGCCACCCTTGCCGGCCTCCACCCAGATGGTCGATTCGTCGATGAACTGCATGATGTTGCAGAGAGAAAAAACCCCGCCAGAGCGGGGTTTTTATCAGCTCGCCGAGGCGGTTACTGCTCCGCTTGCGCGGGCTGAACCACAGAAACGACTTTGCGCTTCTGCTTGCCTTTGGTGTCGAACTGCACGACGCCGTCTGATGTAGCAAAAAGCGTGTAATCGCGACCACAGCCGACGTTCAGGCCGGGGTGATACTTGGTGCCGCGCTGCCGCACGATGATGTTGCCAGCGCGCACGACCTGACCGCCGGATTTCTTCAAGCCCAGCCGTTTGGATTCTGAATCGCGCCCGTTACGGGTAGAGCCGCCTGCTTTCTTGTGTGCCATCTGCCTGTCTCCCTGCCGACCGGCGCGTTACGCGCCGATGCCGGTGATCTTGACCTCGGTGTACCACTGACGGTGGCCCTGCCGCTTCATGTAACCCTGGCGTCGCTTGAACTTGAGGATGTGTACTTTCTTACCACGGTCGTGCGCGACCACTTCGGCCTTCACGGTCCTGCCGTCGACGTAAGGCGTGCCAACCGCAACGTCGTCGCCATCAGCAACCATAAGTACCTGATCGAACACCACTTCCTCGCCCGGCGCCACATCCAGACGTTCCAGCCGTACGACCTCACCCTCGGTTACCCGATGCTGCTTGCCGCCGCTGACGAAAACTGCAAAAGCCACTGCGCTGCTCCTGATACGTTTCGACCCGTTCGCCACCAGAGTAGTTTACAATCGGGCCTTGACCGGAGACGCATTGATGCGCGCCCCCGAAATTGGAAAGGCGCGCATTCTACGGTCAAAGCATAGTGATTACAACGAGTTAGGAGCGCACGATCCGACCATGTCGGCCGACCCCGTTTCTGCCCTGAATCCGGCACTGAACGTGAGCCGGAAGGCCGCCTCCATCCCTGCGCTGGCATCGGTGTACGCCGCGGTCAGTGACGAGTTTGCCGAGGTAAACCGGCTGATTCCGACCCTGCTCACCTCGAAAGTGGGCCTGGTCGAAGACATCGGTGCCCACATCGTCGAAAGCGGCGGCAAGCGGCTGCGGCCGCTACTGGTGCTGCTCGGCGCCAAGGCCCTGCAAAAGCAGGGTCTGGAGCCGGTAAAACTGGCCACGGTCATCGAGTTTCTGCACACCGCGACGCTGTTGCACGACGATGTCGTCGACCGCTCCGACCGCCGCCGCGGTCGCGCCACCGCCAACGCCATCTGGGGCAACGCGCCCAGCGTACTCGTGGGCGACTTCCTCTACAGCAGAGCTTTTCAGCTCATGGTGGAGCTCGGCAACCCGGAGATCCTGCGCATTCTCTCCGACGCAACCAATACGATCGCCGAGGGCGAGGTGCTGCAGCTGTCCAACATCGGCCGTCTCGACGTCACCGAAGCGCAGTACATGGAAACCATCCGCTGCAAGACCGCACTGCTGTTCGAGGCGGCCACCCACACCGCTGCGGTGTTGGCTACAGACGTGCCCGACACCATCGAACACTTGCGCAGGTTCGGGTTGCACTTCGGTCTGGCTTATCAGCTCGTGGACGACTACATGGATTACGTAGGCGACAGCGCTGCCATGGGCAAGAACGCGGGCGACGACCTCGCCGAAGGCAAGCTGACGCTGCCGGTCATTCACGCGTTAGCGCACGCGGACAGCGCCGCACGCCGCAGCATAGAAAGCGCTCTGAAAAAAGGCAACGCACGCGCACTCGGCAACGTGCGACGCATCATGGAAGCGACAGGCTCCCTGCAATACACCCGCGAAACTGCGCTGGCGCAAGCTGAGCGGGCCAGCGATGCAGCCACCGCATTACCCCCGAGCGAAGCCCGAGAAGCGCTGCTCGACCTCAACCAATACTGTATCGGCCGCCTGATATAGTGCGGGCCGTCATGCACTTCGCGCCGGCAGCACTGGCGCTGCTAGCAGCACTGTCATGCACCTCAGGTCACGCCGTCACGTTCGGCGGTTTTCAGCACTGCGTAATCGAGGGCTCCGGCGGAGCGGTCCGACGCTACGCCGACTGTGCCACGCTGACGACGTCGGAGAATCCCAAGGACCCAAAGAGCCAGACCATCGATCTTACGGTGGCGCGTGCAAAGGCGCCTGCGGCACAACAGGCGGCTGATGCGCTAATCGTCATCAACGGCGGGCCCGGCGGTTCTTCCATCGAGCTGCTGGCCGACTACTGGCCGGTGTTCGCAGCGCTCGGCACCGAGCGGGATGTGCTGGCCATGGACCAGCGGGGCACCGGCCGTTCCAACCGGCTCGCCTGCCCGCAGCTCATGGCCGACAGCCCGGAAGCCGCCGACGAGGCGTTTATCGACAAGGCGGTGGACGATTGCCTGACGAGCCTCAATGCCGATACCCGTTATTACACCACCAGCGTGGCTGTGCAGGATCTGGAAGCCCTGCGTATCGCGCTGGGGTATGACCGCCTGACGATCTACGGAGTTTCCTACGGAACGCGGGTCGCGCAGCACTACCTGCGCAAGTATCCAGACCGGGTACGCGCAATCATTCTGGACGGCGTGGTGCCGCCGGATGAGCCGCTGGTCGCTCCGGTCATTCAGCACAGTGACAATGCCCTGAACACACTGATCGATCGCTGCGCTGCGCAGGAGGCCTGCGCCGGTGCCCTGGGCGACGTGCGTGCGCAGCTTGCTGGAGTGCGCGCATTCTTCGACACCACCGATCGCGTGTCGGTGCGCTTCATCCACCCTGTCACCGCAGTACCCGCCGACTACGACGTTACCTACGAGCACTTCGCCAGCATCGTGCGTTTCCTGCTCTACGCGCCGGAAAGCGCCGCCACCGTACCTCTACTGATACGCCGTGCGGCGCAGGAACACGACTTCGCGCCCGTGGCGGCGCAGGCGATACTCACCCTTCAACGCCTCGGCGACAGCCTGGCATCCGGCATGCACAACAGCGTCATGTGCACCGAAGACCAGCCGTTTGCAGACATCGACGAGGCAACCCTGGAGTCACTGGACCGTACCTACCTCACTGCCGCCCTGGCGGAAGGCATCAACGCCTACTGCAAACGCTGGCCGAGCGGCGTGCTGGACGATGATCTGCGCACGCCGGTAAAGAGCGAGGTGCCGACCCTCGTGCTGTCAGGCGAGTTCGACCCCATCACGCCGCCCGCGTGGGGGGAGAAGATCATGCCCGGCTTCAGCAACGGCCGGCACCTCATAGCCCCCGGCCAGGGCCACGGCGTGATCGGTCGAGGCTGTATTCCCAAGCTCGCCGCACAGTTTGTCACCGATCTCGAGCCGCAGGCGCTGGACAGCGCATGCCTCGAAACACTCGCGCCATTTCCATTTTTTGTCGACGTTCTGGGGCCTGCGCCATGATCGAGGTGCAGGGGATCAACAAGCGCTTCGGCGAGGT
>JAUILW010000295.1 GCA_030432795.1 Gammaproteobacteria bacterium | reverse complement strand
TGTTACCGCCGTTTCATCCAGATGTATGGCTCGGTGGTGATGGAGGTCACTGCGGAAGCAGCCACAGAGGAGGACCCGTTCGAGGTGCTGCTCGACAAGCTCAAGGAGTCGGTGGCGGTCAAAGAAGACTCAAAGCTGTCTGCCGAAGCACTCAAGTCGTTGGTCAAGCGCTACAAAGGCTTGATTCGCAGCCGCACCAAGCGCGACTTTCCCCAGGATGTGTACGAGCAGCTCTGGGGCGCGGTCGGCGCCGTGTTCCGGTCCTGGAAAAACGAGCGCGCCATCATCTACCGGCAACGCTATGGCATCCCGGCAGAGTGGGGCACGGCAGTGAACGTGCAAGCCATGGTATTCGGTAATCTGGGCAACGACAGCGGCACCGGTGTGGCCTTCACACGTGACCCTGCTACCGGCGAAAAACGTCTGTACGGCGAGTATCTGATCAACGCTCAGGGCGAAGACGTGGTGGCCGGAGTGCGTACGCCAAAGCCCATCGAGGACATGGCGGCAGAGATGCCGGAGAGCTTTCGCGAGCTCGTGGATGTGCAGGAACGCCTGGAGAAGCACTTCGGCGATATGCAGGACTTCGAGTTCACGATCGAGCGCAATCAGCTCTACATGCTGCAGACGCGCAACGGCAAGCGCACTGGACTTGCCGCCATGCGCATCAGCGTGGAAATGAACCGCGAGCGGCTCATGGATCAGCGCACGGCGCTGCTGAAGATCCCTGCCGGCTCGCTGGACTCGCTGCTGGTGCCCGTATTCGAGCAGAAAGCGCTCAAGGCGGCAAAACCCATCGGCCGCGGGCTCCCCGCAGGCCCCGGTGCCGCCAGCGGCAAAATCGTCTTCTCCACCGATATGGCCGAATTCGAGACCCACCGAGGCCACCACGTGGTGCTCTGTCGCACGGAAACCTCACCGGATGACCTCAAGGCGATGCTCATGTCGCAGGGCATCCTCACGTCGCGCGGCGGGGTCTCGTCGCACGCAGCGCTGGTGGCCCGACAGCTGGGCAAAGTCTGCGTGTGCGGCGCCGCATCCGTCAGCATCGACTACAAGGCGCGCACGCTCACCACCGGTGGCGTCGTGCTGCACGAGGGCGACGACATCTCCATTGATGGCACCACCGGCGAGATCTACGCCGGAGTGATTCCCAGCGCCCCCTCGGATGTGCAACAGGTGATCAACGGCAAACTGAAGCCATCGCAAAGCCACAACTACAAGCTGTTCAACACCGTCATGGGTTGGGCGGACAAGCACCGGCGCATGAAGATCCGCACGAACGCCGATACCCCGGAAATGGCTAAACAGGCGCGCGCATACGGTGCCGAAGGTATCGGCCTGTGCCGCACGGAGCATATGTTCTTCGAAGACGATCGTATCGGCTTCATGCGGCAGATGATCCTCGCCGCCAATGACGAGCAGCGTCACGCCGCCCTGGCCAAACTGCTGCCCTTCCAGAAAAAAGACTTCGTCGGCTTGTTTCGCGCCATGGACGGGCTACCGGTAACGATCCGCCTGCTCGATCCGCCGTTGCACGAGTTTCTGCCCAACGACAACGCTGTGCGCCGCGATCTCGCCGCGAAGCTCGGCGTGTCCTACGACTTCGTCGTGGAGCGCATCAAGGCGCTGCACGAAGAGAACCCGATGCTCGGCTGCCGGGGTTGCCGCCTCGGCGTGCTGTACCCGGAGATCACCGAGATGCAGAGTCGAGCCATTTTCCAGGCCGCCGCGCAGGTGACAAAAGAGCACAAGCGACGGGGCAAGCGCGGCCCGGCCGCGCGACCGGAGATAATGATTCCTCTCGTGGGCTTCAAAGCCGAGTTGGACGATCAGGTGCGCATCGTGCGCCGTATCGCTGACGAGGTATTCACCAAGGCCGGCGTGAAGGTACCCTACCAGGTGGGCACGATGATCGAGGTGCCGCGTGCGGCCATCACCGCACGGGAGATCGCTGAAACCGCGGAGTTCTTCAGCTACGGCACCAACGACCTCACGCAGATGACCCTTGGGCTCAGCCGCGACGACATGGGTTCGTTCTTTGAGGAGTACAAGCAGAAGGAAATCTACCAGAGCAATCCCTTCGCCAGCGTCGACCAGAGCGGCGTGGGTGAGCTGATCCTGCTGGCAGGCCGGGAAGCGGTGCAGACACGCCCGAAGATCAAGCAGGGGGTTTGCGGTGAGCACGCAGGCGACGCGGCATCCATCGAGTTCTTCCACAAGGCGGGGCTCGACTACGTGAGCTGCTCGCCGGGACGGGTGCCGTCCGCTCGCCTGGCCGCGGCACAAGCGGCGCTGCTCGACCAGGGGTGAGGCGAACCTGACCAGACTGAACCCGGTTGAGTGCCGGGAGGAGAGGAGGCTGATGCCGGCTGTAACAGCTATCGTGCTCGTTTTGTTATTTGTCAGCTCTACCGCTCGCGGCGAGGGATGCAGCGTTGGGCCACAAGTCGGTGAGCCACCCCCGGAACGGCAGTTCGATTTCCTGCTCGGAGAGCATGAGATTGCACTGCACGCCTGGCAGGGTGACCGCTGGAGCCCGCCCCGACCGGAAGGCGCGCGTTGGCGCGGTTGGCTCGGCCTTGGCGACCAGGCGATCTACGATGAGTGGCATGATCCGCACCCCGACCAAGGGGGTTCCGGTATCAACGTACGTCTGTACGACTCCGACGAGGCCGCGTGGAAGATGATGTGGGTCAGCACGCGTACCAAACAGGTTCAGGATCTTCGCGCCGAAGATCGAGACGGCGTGCTGACCATGTGGCAGGTGTATCCATCCCGGCCAGGCTGGCGGGCCGAGTTCACCGTGCTGAGCGACGTGCAGTGGGCACGAACCGAGTACCTGCAGGAGGATGGCGTATGGGTTCCCCGTTTTCGACTGGTTGCCACACGGGTCGCGTGCGACTGACGCTCCTGTGCGCGGCGCTGTATCTCAGCGCGTGTAGCCCAGACACCGCTACGGCTCCTCGCGAGGCCGCAGATCTGCTGGTGCGCAATGGCAAGGTGCTCACCATGGACGCCAGAAACTCTGAAGCTACCGCGTTCGTAGTGCGTGACCAGCGCATCATCGCGGTAGGCGGCAACACCCTCGAGTCTACTTACGATGCCGCCCAGACTGTGGATCTGGGCGGCCGTACGGTAATCCCCGGCTTCATCGACTCCCACACCCACATCAGCGGTCACCCACCGCGATACATCGATCTCACCCGCATTGGCTCCATCGAGGCGATGCTGGCCCGCGTTGCAGACAAAGCCCGAGCGCTTGGTCCTGGAGAGTGGATCACCGGCTACGGCTGGTCGGAGGACGAGCTGACAGAGGGTCGACGGCCGTTGCGCGCCGATCTGGACGCGGTGGCTCCCGACAATCCAGTCGTTCTCACGCGGGCTGGCGGTCACAGCGCGGTCGGCAATTCGTTGGCGCTGCAGTTGGCGGGCATCGATGCGACAACGCCGGACCCGCACGGCGGCATCATCGAACGGGACGACGCAGGCGTGCTGAACGGCATCATCCGCGAACGTCACGACCTGCTCACCAACCTGGTGCCGGAAGCGGCGCCGGCTGATCTTCGCGCGAGCCTCGTCGGCAACCTGCAGGCACTTTTCGCGCACGGCATTACCTCCATCGTGCAGGCGCAGGACACTATCGACTACTACCCCGAATGGCAGCACATCTACAGCGAACACCGAGGCGACCTGCCCCGCGCTGCCGTGCAGCTCGCTTATGAGGGCCGTGAGCAGATGCAGGCGTTCGGCCGCAAGACCGGTGACGGCGACGAACATCTCCGTGTGGGCGCCATCAAGATCTTCGTTGACGGCGGCTTCACCGGCCCTGCCGCCTACACGTCCCGCCCCTACAAAGGCGAAGACGAGTACCGCGGTAAGCTGAACCTGGCCGAGGCGGAACTCCAGGACCTGATTCGCACAGCCCACGAAGACGGCTGGCAGTTAGGCATTCACGCAATCGGCGATGCCGCCATCGACCTGACCGTTAGCTATCTTGTGAGCGCGCTCAGCGACTTTCCTCGCGCGAATCATCGCCACTATCTGAATCACTTCACTGTCATGCCGCGCGCCGACACCATGCAGCAGATGGCGCGCTTCGACATCGCCATCACCCAGCAGCCGAACTTCACGTACACCCTGGAAGGCCGCTACGTGGCCAACCTGGACGGAGATCGTCTGGAAACCAACAATCCACTGCGCACGCCCATGGATCATGGTATTCACCTGGCGATCTCCAGCGACATTCTGCCGATCGGCCCCATGCGGGGTATCAGTGCAGCGGTGAACCGCCAGGGCATGAGCGGGCGCGTGTTCGGCGCGCAGGAAGCGCTGTCACCGATGGAGGCCCTGCGCGGTTACACCATTCAAGGCGCCTATCTCACGTTCGAAGAGCACATCAAAGGCTCCATCGAGCCGGATAAGCTTGCCGATTTTGTGGTGCTGTCGCGCAATCCGCTCACCACTCCCGGTGAGGAAATTGCCGACATACAGGTGCTGGAAACCTACCTCGGCGGCAGGCGCGTGTACCGGGCGGAATCGCAAGCGGCGCCTTAGACCTTCAACACCCCATCCACCCGGTCCGTGTGACCTGTGATGTCAAAGGACATGATCACCATGTCGTGCGTGCGCCCATCACGGTCGATGACGTAGTCAGCCAGCAGCGCTTCGGGCACGAAACCGAGCCGTCGAAATGCCGCCTGCGCTCCACTCTGATCCGCCATCATATGACCGCTGAGCTTCTGTAGACCGATCTCACGTGCGACATCGAAGATGCT
>JAUILW010000294.1 GCA_030432795.1 Gammaproteobacteria bacterium | reverse complement strand
GCAAAAGAGATGGCGATGGCGTCGATGTTGAACGCCATGCCGAGGGAGGCGCCGAAGGCCAGCAGCAGAACCGCGGTAAGGCTGAAGATCTCCCTGCGTGAAAAACGTACCTGCGCGTTCAGGGCAGCGCGCCGTTGGGGGCGGGGGCGAGATCCGCCCAGTGCAGCGCCACCGGGCCGCCAAGGCTCAGCAGTACGAACTCCACGCCATCCGGCCCCGGTTTTTCCGGCCCGTAGCTGAATCCGCCGCACACCTGGCGAATGTCACCGGTGTAGTACTGCCCTTCGTTGCCGAACTGCATGTCGCCGTGGGTGATGAAGTAGAGCGTGTCGAAGTCGTGCCAGTGCTCGCCGGCCTCGTAGGTTGGTTCAAAGCGTGTGCGCAACGCCGACAGGGGGCCGTCGAGCAGCACCTGCACCGGCTGCGTTGGCCGGCCGGCGGGATCTTCGAAGTCCTGCCAGGGGCGATCGGTGGGGTTGATCACGAACGGCGCCGTATCGGCCGGCATCAGCGCATCATTGAGCGCCAGCTGGTAGATGTGCAGGTTGCCGTCCTGCGCGGTGAGGGTCTGCGTTTGCGGTGTGCCGATGAGCGCGCCGGAAACAGCGGAGTTGCCGTCGAGCAGTGTGTTCCCTCCAACGATAAGGCCCAGGCCACTGAACTCGAAGGATGTCCCGGCGTCGAGCTGCCACTCGGTGATGCGCACCGGCTGTTCCAGTGCGGTGCGCCGTTGCGTGCGGGGTGCCACGGTTTCCCAGGCCAGGCGGTTCGAGTAAACGTGTTGCCAGTTCATGGTGTTCTCTCAGCGATGATAGAAAGCGGGCGCAGGCGCCCGGTTGGGCATGACCGCCACGGTCTCGTCCACCTCGCGGTAGAAGGTGGCATCAAAGAGCTCCGCATCGAGCGCCGCGAGCGTGTCCGCTGCCGGGCCGCGCAGGCGGTGCTCGGCGAACGCTGGGGCGTCATCCAGCCAGTACTCGACGATGGCGTCCCAACCGGCATAGAACGTTTCACGGCGACGCACTCCGGCCTCGGTGAAGCCTTCCGAGTCCGCGGCGAAAAAGCCCTGCATCACATCCAGCGGCGTGCGAAGGTTGACGATGAGACCGCGCAGGCCTGGCACCGTGGCCGCGTGCTGCGCGTAGCGGCCAGTGAGGTACGCCCAGAAGAGATCTTCATTGAGCCCTTCGCGGCGCTTGACGAACTGCGCCAGCTTGAACAGTTTTCGCTCGGGTCTGCGCACCGCCACTCCAACATGCTCTCGCACGTGAAACTGAAACGGTGAGCCGCTGTAGAGGTGGTCGAAGTCGCCGCCTACGCCGGCCACGCCAGGGTCGTCCGTCAGGCCGCCGGGCCCTGCGCGGTCCCGTGCAGGCGAGCGCGCCGCAAGGTATGCGTCCAGCGAGTCAAACAGCAACTGCCCCCAGCCGTCCCACTGGGCATCGAAGGCTTCGGGCTCGTTGCGTGTGATGTGTTCATAGGCCGCGCCAAGCGAGGCCTGGATGGGTGCGTTGGCGCGCACGTTGAGCAGGTAGCCACGGATGCCGTTGAGGCGGCGGCCGAACGAGTTGTGGTAGCCCACGTGGCCCGCCCGGTACTCGTCATGGGTGAGCCGCTGGTTGCGGCGAACGAAGCCGAATACCTTCAGCATGGTGTGCCCCTCGGGTGTTGCTGGATCATCGGTAGTAGAAGTCTGGTGCCGGGCCGCGATTCGGATTGACGATCAGGTTCTCGTCCACCTCCACGTACCAGTTGCGTTCAAACAGGCTGCGCTCCAATGCGCTGAGCGCAGTCGCTGCGGGTTCCTCGCTGCGCGCCTGGTGAAATGCATCGATATCGTCGAAAAACAGCTCCAGCGCGCCGTCCCACATGCTGCAGAACGAGCGTCGCTCCTCGGTAGCCTGCGCCTTGAATACCCATTCGTCGTCTTTGAAGAAGCCGCGCAGCGCCGCCTCCTGATCCGCGTCGCGCACGTTGCAGATCAGGCCATTCAGGCCGCGCAGCTGCTTCGCCTGGGGCAGGTACTCGGCGAACAGGCGCTCGTTCCAGGTCGATTCCTGCAATTGCCCGTGACGTTTGAAGAACTGCATGACCTTGGCGGCTTTGCGCTCCGGGCGCGTCACCGGCAGCACCACCGTCTCCAGAAGGTGCAGATGGATGGCCTGAAACTGCTGGGGGTTGTCCGGTGCCGGCATGAACAGGTGTGGGCTGTCCGCCAGGCTCCAATCCGGGTCGATCACCAGGCCGTCGGCGGTGGCGCGGTTCGGCTCCACGGTGCGCGCATCCACCCAGCTCGCCTGATCGTCGAAAAATACTTCAGGGAAGCCGTCCCACCAGTCGAGGAAGTCTGCCGGCTCGTTGATGGTGATGTCATCGATGAAGCTGCCAAGCTGCTGCCGCAGCGGTGTGTTGGCCCAGACGTTGACGAGGTAGCCGCGAATATTCTTCAGCCGGCGGGACTGCCCGCAGTGGTAGCCCACGTGCCCGGCTCGGTACTCATCGTGGGTGAGGTTCGGGTTGCGCTTGAGAAACGCGAATACCTTGTACATGAATTGCCGTTGTTCACTTGACGCGTCTTCAGTATATCCGGAACCTCTGCCCGCCAATCAACGAATGGGAAGAGGTTGATGTCGCATCCCTCGCAGCTCGATGTCGAGGTTCCAGGCCTCGACGCCAACTTCATCGCCGGCTCCTGGCGTACCGCAACAGGGGAACTCACGCCGGTGGTGTCGCCCACCACGGAGGAAGTCATCGCCCGGGTGGCGGCGCCGACCATGGAAGACGCCGACGCTGCGGTGGCCGCAGCGCGTGCGGCGTTCGACGCCGGGCCATGGCCGCGAATGTCGCTGGCTGAGCGCCTGCGCGCCTGCGAACGCCTGTGCGATGCGTTGGAGGCAAGGCTTGCGAGGTTGAATCGTGCCTGGACATTCGAGTCCGGCCCTACCATTGCGCACGGTGAGATGATCAACGACGGCGCCGGTGTGGCCATCTGGCGGCAGGCTCTGGAGCTTGCGCCCACGCTTGCCTGGGAGGAAGAGCGCCAGGGGGCGCTGGTGTGGCGCGAGCCGGTTGGCACGGTGCTCGGCATCCTCACGTTCAATGGCCCCATCGTGCTCATGGGCATGAAAATCGTACCGGCGCTGCTGGCCGGTTGTACGGTGATCGTCAAACACGCGCCGGAAAGCGCGCTCACCGCGCGGATCATTGCCGAAGCGGTGCAGGCGGCGGACTTTCCTGAAGGCGTGGTATCCGTGCTGCCCGCAGGCACCGAGGTCAGTCAGTATCTGGTGAGCCACCCCGGCATTGACATGGTCGCGCTGACGGGCGGCACCGCCATCGGTGTGGATGTCGTCAAGCGCACCGCCGACCGGCTCGCGCGTACGGCACTGGAGCTTGGCGGCAAGTCGCCGGCCATCATCGGTGAAGACGCTGACCTCGATGCCGTGATGCAGACCCTCGGCGCCGGTAGCATGGGGTTCATGGGGCAGGTGTGCGTGAATCTGTCACGGGTGCTGGCGCCGCGCAGCCGCTACGATGAAGTGGTGGATGCGCTGGTGCGTACCTATGAAGGTATGCGCGTGGGTGACCCGTTCGCTGCGGACGTGGATCAGGGCCCCCTGGCGGTGGCGCGGGCGCGCGACCGTGTAGAGCAGTTCGTGGACGGCGCGGTTGCCGAAGGTGCACGCATCGCCACCGGCGGCCGTCGTCCGGCGCACCTGAATCGGGGGTGGTTCTTCGAACCGACGCTGCTCACCGATGTGCACAACCACATGACGGTGGCGCAGGAAGAAGTATTCGGGCCGGTGACGTCGGTGATTGCATACGACGATGCGGACGACGCGGTACGCATCGCCAACGACTCGCGCTTTGGCCTCGCCTGCTCGATCTACGCCAGCGATACGAACAAAGCGCTCGCCATGGCGCGGCGCATCCGCGCGGGCGGTGTGGCCATCAACTGCGCAGGCGTATCGCTCACGCATCCGTTTGGCGGATACAAGCAGTCCGGTTGGGGGCGCGAATGCGGCCCTGAAGGGCTCCTCGAGTTCACGCAGATCAAGCAGGTGCAACTCGGTGGTGCAGCGTCGTGATACCCGACGACAGTGCGTTTGCGTCCAGCACCGAGCAACGCTGGCTCCTGGCGCTGGCCCGGCAGGAGATCGAGCAGCTCAGGCGCTGGTACGCGGTGGCAACGGATCTGCTCGGTCGCGGCACGGAGGCTGAAGACGCGCGCGGGGTCAGTATCTATCGCAGAATTTTTGCGGAGGATGCGCAAGTGTCGGTGCGCGGTTCAGCCAACGCGCTCAGCGCCACCGGCCCGGACGGCTGGGCGGCCGTCGCTCGTGGGGCGCTGGCGGCGTATGAAAGCACACAGCATCTCATCGGCACGCAGGTTGTCACCTTTACTGAAGCACGTTTCAGCGGCGCGCCTGCGCGTCTGGATGCCGGTGCGGCTGATATGTCGAGCTATCTCCAGGCCTGGCACGCCTGGCCGGATCGGCGGCTGCGGCTGGTACTTGGTACGTACGAAGATCGGGTGCGGCTGGTACCTGGCATCGGTTGGCAGATCGCACAGATGGTGTTGGTGTATGAGAGTGGCGAACAGCGCCAGCTCGGAAGCCCTCCATGATGCATCCGTGTCTGACAGGCGCTGAATTTTCAGTGGTGCAAATTCGTGATACGCGTGTTAGTTTTCGTGGGTTGGCCTCAAATGGGGGAGAGTCGACCCACTTTGCCGGTACGCTTCGTGCCGGGCTTCTGGCTAGCATCAACAAGACTTAGGGGAGATGAGTATGACCACGAGACG
>JAUILW010000293.1 GCA_030432795.1 Gammaproteobacteria bacterium | reverse complement strand
GCGTTGCTCATGAGTTCAATCGCCGCTCCAGCTCCTGGCTCAGGCGGCGAATGCTCACCGGCTTCTCTAGAAAGTGCAGATCCGCCATGTCACGGGTCCATTTGCGATGCACCAGGTCGGTGACACCTGTGATGACGTACACGGGAAAGGTGCGCGCCGGCATCTGTTGCGCGAGTTGCTCGCACAGCTCCTGTCCGGTCATCACCGGCATCTCGATGTCGGTGACCAGCACATCCGGCGGGTTGGCGAGCGTGGCGTCCAGAGCGTCCTTGCCGTTGTAGTACACCTCGACATCGAACCCCTGCTTCTGCAGCGCGAGCGACATCACGCGTGCCGTGGGTGCTTCGTCGTCTGCCAGTATCAGTCGCATGTCAGATTGCCTGCTGCGCAATGCCGGTGCGCTTCCAGAGTTCGATGGTGAATGTGGAGCCTTCGCCCAGCGTGCTGTCCAGGGTCAACGTGCCGTGGTGCAGCTTGACGATCTCCTGCGCAATGGACAGCCCAAGCCCATGGCCTGCCTTCGACTGCGCGCCTTCATCGGCACTGCGGTAGAACTTGTCGAAGATACGCGCCTGGTCTTCCTGGGAGATTCCGAGGCCGCGATCGCGCACGCTCAGGATAATCGCGTCCTCGTTCTCTTCGATCTCTACGGTGACCTGCGTGTCGTCCTCGGAGTACTTCAGTGCATTGGTGAGCAGATTGGAGATAGCGATGCGCAGCAGCTCCTTATCCACCAGAATCGGGGTTGTCTTGTCGTCGGTGTCGAACTCGATGCGTGCCTGATCCTTACCGTGATCGAGCATCTCGATGCAGTCGCGCACGATGTCCGCCAGGTAGACACGCTGGCTGTCCAGCTCAAAGGTTCCCATCTCGATCTGCGTGATGCTGAGCAGGTTGTGCACCAGACGGGTGAGGCGCTCCACCTCCCGGGTAATGACATTGTGGGTTTCGATGAGAAACTCAGGATCGTCGCCATTGGATTCCAGCATCTGCGCGTAGAGGCCAATCGTGTTCAGCGGTGCCTTGATCTCGTGCGACAGGCTGCCGACGAAGTCCACACGGCTCTGTTTGGCGGCAATCTCCTCGCTCACGTCGCGCATGAGTATCAGCGTGCCGGAGTTGCTGGTGGACGACTTCTTGAAAAACAGAGGATGTGCGCTCACGCCCAGCGTGCGGGATGCCTGCTTCGGATACGGCATGGTCACCACCGTACCGGGTACCTGCTGACCGTTACGCCGCAGCTCGTGCACGAAGTTCAGAAACGGCTCGTAGCGGCACCATGCGTCCACTTGCTCGGAAAGGATCTTCTTGCGATCCACCCTGAAAAGCGCTTCCACGTGCTGGTTGACGAATACCGCCTTGAGGTCCTCGTCGACAATCAGGATGCCGTCTGGAACCGCCTGCAGGATGGCCTCGTAGCGGTCCGCCCGATAGCTGAGGAACTTTTCCTGGGTGACGAGCTTGCGATTGTTCTTCTCCGCCGTGGCGAGTTTGCCCTGCACCTGTTCAACGAAGCCGTTGAACCGCTCAATGAAGTGCGCAAGCTCTCCGTTGGGGGTGATCTGCACTTCCTGCAGGCTGCCGCTACCCTCTTCCAGGGCCGTGAGCTTCTGCTCGATTTCCTCCAGCGGCTTGCTGGAACGGGCGTGAAACAGCATGAACAACGGCACGAGCAGAAGGATGGGCAGACCGATGGTGGCGCCGATACGCGCCTCATTGCTGTTGAGCCCAAGCTGTGGCTGCCAGAAGCCGAAGCGGAACAGTTGTGAATCGGCACCGCCGAGCGTGCCGAAGTACTCCATCACCCGATAGCCACCGAGCTCGATGGTGCGATTCTGCAGCCAACCTCCCTGCGCGTTCATCTGCAGCGCCGGTAGCTGCTCGCTCACACGCTTGCTCACCAGACGGGTCACCGACCAACCTTCGCGGTTTTCGATGACCCCATAGGCAAATTGCGGATCGGTCGATTGGTGTTCGAACAGGCGTTCGAAGTTCTGTGTGCGCACGCCGCTGTCGGTGTGGCCTTCCAGGTCGCTCAGCAGCTTGGCAAGCGCCACACCCTTCTGATGCAAGGTCTCGGTGGCAGCCTGGCTGGTAAAGTAGAGATACAGGGCCGTCACCAGCGCCATCGCCACAAATGCGGCGATATAGGGTAGGCCTCTTTGCACTCCGAAGCGCCTCAACATGTCAAAGCGTTGTCCTGAAGGCCCCATGAAATCCGTGTGGGGCTCGCGTGGTTGTCCTTTCCTGCCTGATTCAGGCCGGGGTTGCGAATAGGATTCTTACCGAGGGAGGCCACCAGAACCGTGACGTGGTGCGGATTTGCGGGTATTCGAGCGTCGTTCGAGCGGGGCCAAAAGTGTGCGTTGTCGCAGGCAGGGACGTGTAAACTAGGCCCATCGAGCACGGGGCCAGCACATGCAGGACGACGAACTACAACGCCTGACCGACGAAGTACGTATCGAGTCGGCGCTATCCACCATCAAAGACGTGCTCTACCGAACCGAGGAGGTCAGCATGGGGTCGATCAGCATGTACGACCTCGTGAGCTATCTCGCTGAAGATCTGATCCGCGAGGGCGGTTGTGCGGCGTGTATCGCCGACGCGGTCGAGCGCGCTTTCTCCGAAACCGGCGCAAACACCGAAGAGCACGTGCAGGAAGGAGAAGCCGTCTACCACTGACGTTCAGCGGATCAGCGCCTCCAATTCCACCTCGATGCGCCAGGCCGGATCAATCAGCGAAGACACCTCGACCATCGTCGCGACGGGCTGAACGTCAGCAAAAAACTCGCCATGCACGCGGCCGATTTCCGGCCAGTCCTCAATATTGGTTAGAAACATGCGCGTTCGCACAACGTGGCCCACCGAGCCTCCCAGCGACTCGATGGCCTGCACGCCGATCTGAAAACACCGGCGCGCCTGTGCCGCCGCGTCTCCCGGAGCGAACGGAGCACCATCCTCACCGATGGGTGCGGTGCCCGCCACATGCACAACATCTGCGACCCGCAGTGCACGGCAGAAGCCAAACTGTGTCTCGTAGGGACTGGCGCTGAAAACCTTACTCACAGTCATCGAGCCATTACTCGGACGCGTGCATCTCGTAGCGCGCATACACAGGCTGCCAGCTCTCAAACTGAGGTGCGTGCCGCGCAGTGCCCTCCGACTGAGCACTATGGCCTACCTGCTCGGCGACGGCCTGGCTTACGGATTTAAGCCGGCGTACGTCCGGGAAGAGCAGGCCCCTGGCAAGCTCCTCATCGGAGACGCTCTGCGCCAGCGCCGATGCTGCCGCAGTCACCATGGCGTTGGTGATGCGCGTCGCGCCGGTGGAGAGAGCACCGAGTCCGAGGCCGGGGAAAATGAAAACGTTGTTGCCCTGGCCAATCTCCACCTTGCGCCCGGCATGCTCCACCGGCGCAAACGGGCTGCCGGTGGCCACCAGCGCGCGCCCGTCCGTCCAGGCCAGCAGATCTGCAGGCGTTGCCTCCGCCCGGTCGGTGGGATTCGAGAAAGGCAGGATGATGGGCTGGTCCACGTGCCGCGCCATCGTGCGCACCACCTCCTCGGAAAACGCTCCTGGCTGCCCGGAAGAGCCGATAAGCACGTGTGGCTGGAAGCGTTCGGCAACAGCGGCAAGATCACCGGAAATGGCTCGCGCCTCATCCCAGGCCAACTCTTCCTTATAAGCATCCAGCCGTGCGCGGCCCTGCACAATGAGGCCACCGCTATCCATCATGGCCAACCGGTGCCGCGCGTCGCGCTCCGACAAGCCCGCCTCCATGAGCGCAGCTTTGATCTGCCGCGCAATGCCGAGACCTGCGGCACCGGCGCCGTAAATCAGAACCCGTACCTCGTTCAGCGGCGTGCCGGTCACCCGCAGCCCGGAGAGCATGCCGGCCAACGCAACCGCGCCCGTCCCCTGAATATCGTCGTTAAAGGACAGTATGCGCTCGCGATAGCGCTCCATGAGCCGCAACGCATTGTCTTTGCGGAAGTCCTCCCACTGCAGCAGCGCTTGCGGAAAAACCTCACCCACCGCCACCACGAATTCCTCCACCAGCGAATCGTAGTCAGCGCCCCGCAGTCGCGGCTCCCGCCAGCCTAGATAGAGCGGATCGTCCAGCAGCTCCTGGTTGTCTGTGCCGACATCCAGACTGACAGGCAGGGTCATCCACGGAGGTATTCCCGCACCCGCCACATACAACGCCAGTTTGCCGACAGAGATCGCCATTCCGCCGGCACCCTGATCACCGATGCCGAGTATTGCCTCGTTATCCGTCGCAACAATCAGACGTACCTCGTGGCCATCTGCTGCAATCCGCAGCATGTCCTGCATACGGCCGCGGCAGGCGGGTGTGATCCACAGGCCGCGCCCGCGCTGATGCACCCGGCTGTAGTGCTGCGTGGCAGCTCCCACCGTGGGCGTATAGACAATGGGCATCAGCTCAGTGAGGTGATCTTGCAGCACGCGGTAGTACAGGGTTTCATTGCGATCGTGCAGGGCCGACAGCACGCCGTAGCGCGCCAGGGGCGCTTCCGCACGCTGCACCTGGGCCCACGCCCGCTCTGCCTGCTGCTCCAGCGAGCTCACCTGCGGGGGAAGAATTCCGTGCAGACCGAACGCCTCACGCTCTGCGTCATCGAAGGCACTGCCTTTGTTGAGCAGCGGATCTCGCAGCAGGTCCAGACCACGTTTTCTAATTGGCGCCTTCATTCTGCTCCTGATCGAATGATCATCATCTTGCTGTTCTACATGTCTTCCAGCGTGCGCGGCATCCCCACTGCCAACCCTAGTTCGCGCAAATCCGCAAAGGGCTT
>JAUILW010000292.1 GCA_030432795.1 Gammaproteobacteria bacterium | reverse complement strand
GGAAGGCGCGGGTGATGCCGCTGGCGACGGCCTGCTCGCCGTCACAATGCACGAGGTCGAAGGCGGCCAGCGCATCGCCCACGGCGCGATGTGCGCTGGCGTGCAGATCCACATAGCTGCGCCCCGGACGAACTTCGCCAATCAGGGTCTGTTGGCGCGCATCAAAATCCCGCACGAGTGCCGCAAATTCATCATCCTCTGCCGCGTAGGTTCGGGTGATATCCGATGCGTAGCCTTGCACCCGGGCACCGGCATCGATCAGAAAGCTCCTGCGTCGTTCCGGCGGCGTACGCTCGTAGTGCTGATAGTGCAGCACGCCGGCATGCTCATTCAGCGCGATGATCGAGTGATAGGGCAGCGCCTCGGCGTGCTGCGCTGACGCGCCCAGAAAAGCGAGGTTGATGTCGAACTCGCTGCCGCCACCGTGAAACGCCTCCGCTGCCGCCAAGTGGCCACGTGCCCCGGCCCTCGATGCCGCGCGCATCTGCTCCAGCTCCCACACCGTTTTCTCCGCCCGGGCAAACCGTACGGCGTGCAGCACCGTGAGATCGTTGTGCGCCTGACAGCCGAAATTGCCAAACGGCGTCTGGCTCGCAAGGAGCGCCCGACTGCTGCCGGATAGCGCCTGCACGACGGCGTTGTGCTGTGCCTCGACGTCAGAGAACTGCCGCACTTCCATGGCCGGCTCCGCCCAATCGGGACGGCTCGGCGGCGCGTGCCAGTAATCTTTCGGCGCGTGTAACAGCGCGAGCGTCGGTTGCCCAGTGCGCACCACCACAAATCCGCCGGCAGTGTCATCTCCGGGAAGCCACTGCGCGAAGTCCGGGTTGGCGCGGTAGGGCGGCGCATGATCGTCCTGGTAGTAGTCATCCATTCGGCCCGCGGAGATCACTGCGGCATCGTAGCCAGCTGCTTCCAGGGCAGCCCACCAGCGTGCCTCCAGCGTCTGCACGTGCGCTTGGAAAGTTGATGTCGTGTTGGAACCCATATCGCACTCGTAAGCAATCAGCGGCGCATTATACAAGCCTCCCGACGCCAGGATGTTCGTGGTAGATTGCGCGCAAGCGAAATATGGGGGAGGGCGCGAACGATGGGCGCTTATCAGTATGTGGCTCCGACGAGCGTGGATGAGACGCTGGCGGTGCTGAAAGAAGCCGCGGCCAGGGGCGAGCGCGCTCAGGTTCTCGCAGGGGGCACGGACCTCCTGGTACAGATGCGCGGGGTGGACCGGGCACCTCGCACGATCGTTGATCTCAAAAAGCTGGCTGAAACCAGCCGGCTGGAGCTCGGCGAAAAGGAAACCTACATCGGTGCCGCGATCTGCTGCGCTGAGCTGTACGAAAACGCAGCGCTCAAGGCTCGTTATCCTGGCCTGCTGGAAGCCGCCGATCTCATCGGCTCCACCCAGGTTCAGGGGCGCGCCAGCATCGGCGGCAACCTGTGCAACGCAAGCCCGGCGGGCGACACCATCCCCGCACTCATCGCCAATGCCGCCATCTGCGTAGTCGCAGGCCCGGATGGGCAGAGGGAAATCCCTGTGGAGGATTTCGTGGTAGGCGTGCAGAAGAATGCGCTCGCGCAGGGCGAGTTCCTGCTTGGCCTGAAGCTGAAAGCGCCAGGTCCGCGCACGAGCGACGCCTACCTGCGTTTTATCCCACGCACCGAGATGGACATCGCCGTTGCAGGCTGCGGCGTGGCGCTGACGTTGAACGACGAAGGGATATGTACCGATGCCCGAGTGAGCATTGGTGCAGTCGCGCCCACAGCGCTGTTGGTCAATGACGCGGCCAAAGCGCTCATCGGCACGCCGGTAGATGATGAGGCGCTCGCGGCGGCCGGAGCCGCCTGCACGGCCGCCGCATCGCCGATCACCGACAAACGGGGCACCGTGGAATACCGCCGCCGCATCGTGGCAGTACTGTGCAAACGGGCAGGCGCGATTGCCCGAGACCGAATACTGGGAGTGTGACGATGAGCAAGCTGCACGTAGAAACGTCGATCAACGGCGAAGCGGTGGAATTTCTCTGCGAACCACAGCAGTCGCTGCTGGAGGTGCTGCGCGAGGAACTGGATCGCACGGGCACGAAGGAAGGCTGCGGCACCGGCGATTGCGGTGCATGCTCGGTCCTGCTCGACGGGCGTCTGGTCTGCTCCTGCCTGGTGCTGGCAGCCGAAACCACGGGCCATGAGATCACCACCATCGAAGGAATCGCTCAGGGCGACGGTCTGCATCCCATCCAGCAGGCGTATCTGGATAACGCCGCACTGCAGTGCGGCATCTGCACGCCTGGCCTGGTGGTCGCCACGAAAGCGCTGCTGGACAAGAACCCCAATCCTGACGAAGAGACCATCCGTTACTGGATCGCCGGTAATCTGTGCCGCTGCACGGGCTACGATAAGATCGTGCGCGCCATTCAGGACGCCGCAGGCCGGCTGTCACATCCGGCGTAACCCGCGTAAGACGATGCGTGGCCGGCGGGTGTGCCGCCGGCCTACCATATCTAGGGAAAAGTGATTCCTGTGTGGCCAGACAGCTCGTCTATGGCCTGGGCTTCGTCCAGCACCTTGATGGTGCGCATGCCCAGCGCCCTCGCGGGCTTTAAGTTGATGCCGAGATCGTCGAGAAACACCGCGCGGTCCGGTTGCACGCCGATACGTTCGCAGGTGAGCTCATAGATTCTCGGGTTTGGTTTGCGAATGCCTTCTTCGCTGGATTCCACGACGAGGTCGAACAGCGCCATCACCTCGGCAATGGCGGCTGCTTTACGTTCGCTGCGCGCCATGCCGGGTCCGGCGCCAGATTTGACGTTATTGGTGATGCACGCCACCTTGAAGCGTTCCCCACATAACCTCAGCGCGTTCACCATGCGCGGCCGGATGTCGCCCGAGAGCAGTGCGATGACGTCCTTGCCTGGCACATGATGGCCCAGCGCCCGGGCTTCGGCGGCAAAGGCTTCATCGAAGGCATCCAGGTCGATGGCGTTCGATTCGAACTGCGCCCAGGCGTTGGTCTCCGGATTCGTCGCGTTGATGCCACGTATGAAGTCCTTCGGTAATCCGTTTTCCGCTTCGTACCGATTGAACGCCTGGAAAGGACTCGTGGTGAGCACCCCGCCGAAGTCCCAGATCACCGCGTCGATGGTCATACTCAGCCCTTGTTTGCTTTCGGGTGGCGTACGTCTTCACCGCGAACCAGGTACACCACGTACTCGGCAATGTTCTTCGCGTGGTCTCCAATGCGCTCGAGTGCGCGCGCCGCCCAGGTAATATTGAGCGATAGTTCAATAGCCGCCGGCTGTTGCTGCATGTCGGCGATCAGGCGTTTGAGGATGTCACGATAGGCGTTATCCACTGCCTCGTCGGCGCGGATGATCGATTCCGCGGTTGCGACATCCGTACGCGCAAAGGCATCCAGCGCGCCGGATACCATCGCCGCCACCTGCTCGTTCATTGCCCGTACGTCCGCGTAGTGGTCACGTGGGTACTCCAGGTGGGAGACCGCCAGAGCCATCTTGGCGATGCGCTCTGATTCGTCGCCGATCCGCTCCAGATCGGTGACGGCTCGCAATACGGAAATCATCATGCGTAGATCGGAAGCGGCCGGTTGGCGACGCGCAATGATCTGGATGCACTGGTCATCGAGCTCGAGCTCGAGCTGATTGACCCGCTTTTCGAGCTCCATGACGCGCCGCGCTCGCTCTTCATCCTGGCCGATGAGCGATGCGCAGGCGTTCTGGATCTGCTGCTCTACCAACCCGCCCATCTCCATGAGCAGATTTCTGGTGATTTGAAGCTCTTCGTCGAACTGTTCGGAAATGTGCTTGTTCATTCCATTACTCTAGCAATGTATGGATCGCCTCACAGCGAGCCTCTTCACGCGACGGTAAACGCGTGACGACATTTTGACGCCTAACCATAGCGTCCCGTGATGTAGTCTTCAGTGCGGCGCTCGCGCGGATTGGTAAAGATCTGCTCGGTGCCACCGAATTCCACCAACTCCCCAAGGTACAAAAAAGCCGTGTGATCGGAAACCCGCGCCGCCTGCTGCATATTATGGGTGACGATGGCGATGGTGTAGTCGTCTTTGAGCTGGTGGATCAGTTCCTCGATCTTCAGCGTCGAGATCGGATCCAGCGCGGAGGCGGGCTCGTCAAGGAGCAGCACCGACGGTTGCACGGCAACTGCTCGGGCAATCACCAGCCGTTGCTGCTGACCGCCGGACAGGCCGAGCGCCGAGTCCTTCAGGCGATCCTGCACCTCATCCCACAGCGCTGCGCTCTTCAGCGCCCATTCTACCCGGTCATCCATCTCGCTCTTGGTTACGCCGCCATGTATGCGCATGCCGTATGCGACGTTTTCGTAGATGGATTTGGGGAAGGGGTTTGGGCGTTGAAATACCATACCCACGCGTCTGCGCAACTGCGCCACATCCACCGACTTGGCGTTGATGTCGTGGCCTTCGAGCTCGATCAGGCCTTCGATACGCACGTCGTCGATCAGGTCGTTCATGCGGTTGAAACAGCGCAGCAGCGTCGACTTTCCGCAGCCCGATGGGCCGATGAAGGCGGTAACCTGACGCTGTGGGATGTCCAGCGAGATGTTGATCAGCGCCTGCTTATCGCCGTAGTACAGCGACAGATCGCGCACGCTGATGCTGGTATCCGCCAGCGTGTTCGTGTCCTCGGTGCGCGTTGCGCCGTTCGTTCCAACGTTACTCATCGTTCACTCCGTGCATCAGCTCTCGACACCGCGGTAGCGCTGCTCGAGTCGGTTGCGCAGCATGATCGCCGTCAGGTTCAAACCGACGATGATCAATACCAGCAGTA